>CAYSPM010000007.1:0-10829 GCA_964432925.1 uncultured Pirellulales bacterium
TCGATTCTGCTTACAATAGCAACTATCGTGAGCATGGATGATAATATCTTTCAACCCGATGTTTACCGATTGGACCTGCCGCCACGTTTCATTGCCGCCACTGCGGCACAACACATCGGCCCTCCCATGGGACGAGGTACGGTAGTGGCTCAGAAGGCGGCAGAACTTACGGAAGTAGAGCAAACTGGCGCTGCAAAACAGCCATTGCTCAGTTCGATACAAGTACAGGCCGACCAGGAAGGCTTTGTTACAGAGACGTTAAGACCTTTGCACATGACTGTCGAAGAAGCTGTTGCATCTCTTCCAGCCGACTATAGTCAATACTTCACAGCGAATCCTACGCGCAATATCCTGCTGTTCAAAGGCCCAACCGATGTGTTGTCTGCATTTCGCAATGATTTGCAACTGATTGACACGCCACCTCCTCATATCCTGGTGGACCTTTTGGCAGTCGAACTTTCCGACGAAGCAAACCAGAAGCTCGGTCTTGATTGGACCTATACCGAAGGCCATTTTGGCCTCTTTCAGCCCACAGGAAAAGGCATCCAAAAATTTGGCCATGTGGGTACAGGCGAAGACTACCGTGTTGGCTTTCCCAGTGGTGCCTTGGATAGCCTCAGTACTTTGCCCGGTGTCGGACAATCGTTTTACCAAGGTGTCGGTACACTGCCCCGTGAATTCTTCATTCGCCTTAACAGCCTAGTAAAAGAAGGCGAAGGAACAATTCTGGCAAACCCAAGAACCGTTGCAATGAGCGGAAAGGAGTCCTTGATTAATATTCGCAAAACACTTAACTACTTCTTCAACGAGGGCTTCGATGTTTCTGGGCGGCCAATCGTCAAAAAGAGCGATATTTCTGCCGACACAGAAGGTCGGATTGTACCTACGCTTCTGGCAGATGGAACAATCCATCTCAACGTTGACATCAAGGTCGGCAACTTTACATTTACACCGGATGTGGGACTGCCGGAACTAACAACGCGACAATCCACGACAGAAGTTACCGTTCAGGAAGGCCAAACTCTTGTCTTGGGCGGTTTGCGTCAACAGGAGATGAGCAGTTCGATCACAAAAGTTCCTATTTTAGGTGATATGCCGCTTATCGGGGTACTATTCAAACAGGAAGAAACGGAAATCAAAAACAGTGTTCTGACGATCTTTATAACACCACACGTGCTTCAACCTAATAGTCCTGCTCCTGAATGGCCGCAGCTTAATCCTGAAGACCACAAGCTCGTTCCCATTATGGACGAGCCCCAGCGGACCAAACAAAAATGACGCATCGGCCATCGGCAGAAGTATTTGCAAATAATGATTGATAAGATAGAGGCTTAGCTCTTAGGTCTGAGATTTGTGCTGGCTTATGATTTTCTCGGCTCGGTCGTGCCAGGCGGCCGAGCCGTTTTTTACAAAGTACTCGAACGATTCATCATCCACGAGTTCGCCAAGTAGGGTTTTGCGATCGGTAGGATCAGGAATGTCTTTGATGATTTTCTTGCGGAGGGTTTCCAACTCGTTTAAGAACTGACCGTGCTTTTCAGTGAAGACTTGCTCGAGCTTTTTTCTTATGTGGCCGGCGTAAGCAGGATAATCACCTTCGGTACTGATTGCTATCTGCAGGTCGCCGCGTTTGACGATGGCTGGGACGAAGAAATCACAAAGCTGAGGGTCGTCAACAACATTGCATAAGATCTCCAATTCCTGACAGTCCTTGTATATTTGTCTATTAAGTTTTGGTTTGTTTGTTGCGGCGATAGCGAGGATGGCTTTGCCCAGATAATTCTTGGAATATTTAGACCGAATTAGTTCGGCACCGTGGTGAGCGCAGAGATTTGTTAATACATCGTCTACATGCTCTGCTACAACGACGAGCCGAGCGCCTGCGTTGAGCAAGGCTTGTGCTTTTCGTACGGCGACTGCACCACCACCGATTAAGACCACACGTCGGCCGCCAAGTTCGAGAAATATGGGGTATTTGGCCATACCTATTATGTTACCTTGCAGAGCCACATGTATCAATATAGATTTGGGCGAAAGTGGCAAAAACAATTGCCGGGCCAATGCTTAAGTTTTTTGGCCTTGACCATTTTTATTCTGTTTTCAGCACAATTCTGCGTGTTTTTCCGTTCGCAAGTCCACGGCTATATAGTAAACTCTGGCAATTGGCAGTTCGTAGTCTGAGTTAAGATTTTACGGGCCTTACACACATGAGCTTAGTACAGAAATTAAATGCGCCTTTGAGTGAGGAGGATGTGCGGGTATTGAGAGCGGGCGATGAGGTCCTTATCAGCGGCATCGTATACACAGTTCGGGATATGGCGCATAAGAGATTGTGCGAGGCGATAGACTCAGGAGCCGAGTTGCCTTTTGATTTAGAGGGTGCAATTATTTACTTTGTTGGGCCGACACCTGCACGGCCTGGCAGGGTAATCGGTGCGGCTGGGCCTACGACCTCTTCGCGAATGGATGTGTTTAGTCATAAGCTAATTGCCAGGGGTCTTAAGGCAATGATAGGCAAGGGATATCGAAACGAAGAAGTAAGAGAGGCTTTAAAAAAATATGGAGCTGCGCATCTTTCGGCGATTGGTGGGGCGGGGGCGCTATTGAGCAAACATATCGTTGCAGCGGAAGTGATAGCATACGAAGATTTGGGCACTGAGGCGTTAAGGAAGCTGGAGGTAGTTGACTTTCCGGCAGTTGTGGCCTACGATGCGTGGGGAAAAAGTGTTTATTAGTTCATTGTTCATAGTTCGTAGATAGTATCTATCGTTTGTAGCTCATTGCTCTTAGTCCATTGTTCATTGGTCAAAGCCTCATGAAACAACTACTAAGTAGGCAAGTTTCATAAGTTTGGGAAGCAACAAATGGGATTCAATTTTGAGAAATTGGAATGTTATCAGATGGCAATAGAATTTGTTGACCAGGTTTATTCTTTAACCAATCACTTTCCTAAAGAAGAACTTTTTGGCTTAACAAACCAGTTTAGAAAAGCAGCGGTCTCGATACCCCTAAACATTGCTGAGGGTTCAGCAAAAACTAAGAAAGACTTTAACAGATTCATTGATATGGCACGGGGTTCGGCTTTTGAGTGCATTGCGATCTTGCAGGTTTCTGTAAAGCGGGGCTATGTCAGTCTTGAGAAGTTCAATGAATTACGGGACAGAGTTATTGACATATCGAAAATGCTGAGTGGTCTCAAGCGTTCCTTAGCTCCCGTTACGGCAAATACGGCGTAGCGTACCCTGAACCCTGAACAACGAACCCTGAACAATGAACGAGGAACAACAGGATGAAGGTTGCTTTAGTCGGCCTATTGCAGTCGGGAAAGAGTACGATTCTTTCGGCGTTGAGCGGCAAGGATGTGCCGGCGCCGGGAGCGACGGTGATTGAAGAGGCGATAGTGCCGGTTCCCGACGAAAGACTCGATTGGCTGGCTGAATATTACAAGCCCAAAAAAGTCACACACGCGACGATTGATTGTCTTGACGTTCCAGGATTCAACTTTGCTGATGAGCATGGTAGGGCGGCGGCGCGGAGGCTGATCAATCAGATAAGGACCGTCGATATGCTCGTTCTAATTGTGCGGGCTTTTGAGGATTCGGCGGTGCCGCCCTACGGAGGTAGTGTGGACCCGGTCAGGGATTTGACCGAGCTGCGAACGGAGTTATTGCTCAGCGATCTGGAGCTGGTTACAACGCGAATAGAAAGGCTTGAAAAGCAAGTCACCAAACCCACCAAAACGCAGGCGCATGATAAGGCTGAACTGGCACTACACAAGCGATTGCAGGAGACTATCGAGGCGGAAAAGCCGATAAGCTCAACCATCGAAAATGATGAAGAGCTTGAGATGGTAAAGTCTCTTGGTTTTTTAACGTTGAAGCCGATGGCTGTGGTGGTTAATGTTAGCGAAGATAAATTAGGTGAAAAGTTTAATTTTGGTGATGCTATTGATAGCTCGATACCCGTAACGACGATGTGTGCGAAATTGGAGTATGAGCTGGCACAGTTGGATGCTGAAAGCAGGACAGCTTTTATGGCTGATCTGGGGATTGCTGAGCTGGCAGCGAAGAAGTTTGTCAAGAGCTGCTATGAGGCACTGGGCCTGATTAGCTTTCTGACGGTGGTTTCAGATGAGCTTCGTGCATGGCCTATTGAAAAAGGTACATCTGCGCTTGATGCGGCTGGTAAAATCCATAGCGATATTAAAAGAGGCTTTATACGGGCTGAGACAATGGCGTTTGGGGATTTGAAAGAGCTTGGCGATGAGAAGGCGGTCAAAGCCGCAGGCAAGGTCCGGCTCGAAGGCAAGGATTATATTGTCCAGGATGGTGACATCATTAGTTTCAGGTTCAATGTATAGGCAAATAAAGTTTTGTGGCAAGCTCTGGTAGGATACTTTTACGAAAACTCTTGTTCATGCCCGTAGCGCTGCTCATAGCAGTTGTTATAAGCTCGTGCTCGGATTCAGACCATTCCAGCAGCCCATCTCTTTACACCTACAAGGTTGTTGAAACATATGCACACGATCAACGAGCTTTCACGCAGGGGCTAGTATTTGAAAACGGCATAATGTATGAAGGAACGGGGCTCTACGAGCGTTCAACTTTGCGTAAGGTGGACCACACGACCGGCAATATCCTACAGATTAGAGAGGTTCCAGCTAAATTTTTCGGTGAGGGTATAACCGTTTACGGTGATAAGATTATTCAGTTGACCTACAAATCGGGCGTTGGTTTCGTTTATAACAAGAACGACCTTGAGCTTCTGCGTAAGTTCAGTTATTCGACCGAAGGCTGGGGCATCACCCACGATGGCAATCAACTGATTATTAGTGATGGCACAGCCACATTATACTTTCTAAACCCTGACACATTTGAACAAATCGGCCGTATAGAGGTACGCGACCAAGGCACTCCCGTACGCGGGCTCAACGAATTGGAATATGTCAAAGGTGAAGTCTATGCTAACGTTTGGCCGACTGAGCGCATTGTACGAATCGATCCCAGGACGGGACGGGTGGTCGGCTGGATATATATGGATGGTATTTTGAACATGCTGGGTAAAAGCAGAGAAATCGATGTTCTAAATGGCATCGCTTATGACGCTATCGGCGACCGATTATTTGTGACCGGCAAGTTTTGGCCTAAGCTCTTTGAGATAAAACTTGTATCCTTGAAGTGATAGTTATAGAAAAATTAGAGAAAGTTTAGCCGTCACCCCTGTGGTGACGGTCAATAATTATGGAATAGCTTATGAGAGCATTGATGTTGACTGGTATCCGGCAGATGCAGGTGCGGGATGTGCCTAAGCCAGCTCTGCAAAAAGAGACGGATGTTTTGCTGAAGGTTGAAAAGGTGGGCGTTTGTGGCTCGGACGTACATTACTACGAGACGGGCAGAATTGGCTCGCAGGTTGTTGAGTATCCATTCATAGTTGGCCATGAATGCAGCGCGACGGTCGAGGCTATCGGTAGTAAAGTTGAGCGGGTCAAGGTTGGCCAGCAGGTGGTTGTTGAGCCAGCCGTTTCGTGTCACGAGTGCGACCAGTGCAAACAAGGCAGGGAAAATACGTGTTTTAATTTGCGGTTCCTGGGCACGCCGGGCCAGGGAAATGGGTGCCTTTGTGAATATATTGTCATGCCGCAGGAGAATTGCTTCCCAGTAAATGGCGCGCTAACACTTGAGCAAGGTGTCCTTTGTGAGCCATTTACAATAGCAGTTTATTCTGTTGAGCAATCACAGGTTTTTCGAAATGCAAAGGTCGTGATTCTGGGTTCCGGGCCAATAGGACTAAGCTGTATGGCTGCGGCAAAGGCTGAGGGCGTTGAGTATATATATATGACTGATAAGTTGGATTATCGTGTCCAAATTGCCCAAAAAAATGGGGCCATCTGGGCTGGCAATCCCCAAAGGGAGGATGTTGTAAAGGCGATCATACAGCGGGAACCGCTGGGTATGGATATTGTTTACGAATGTGCTGGCCAGCAGGAAACGCTCGATGAAGCTGTTGAACTGCTAAAGCCGGGAGGCAGGCTGATGCTAATTGGCATTCCGCGTGTCGAGCGGGTCTCATTTCTTATTGATAAGCTTCGCAGAAAGGAGCTAACGATCATAAACGTCAGGCGGCAGAATAAGTGCACCCAGACTGCGATAGACCTGATAGCCTCCGGCAGGGCCAAGGTTGATTTTATGATAACACACCGATTTGAATTGGAACATGCGCAGGAAGCCTTTGATATGGTTGCCGGTTATCGCGATGGCGTTGTTAAAGCATTGGTCGAATTATAGACAAGGTAGCCGCGGCAATCCCTAAGCGCTCAACGCTATATGGATTTTTCTTGAAAATCACGCTCTAATAGTGTAAATTTCTCATTATCATTCGAGCGAGAACATCTTGGATTTGCGCTGCTCAATAATGGCTTTGTGACGGTGCACAGAAAACGATGACTGGCCCTAGTTTTTAAAGGGGTAAGGCATGAAAGGAGTCCGTATGGAAACCGAAAAGCAAAGGCAGGTTTGGATCCCCATCAAGTTTTCGGAAAAATGGGTGGAGGCCCCGACAGCAAAGTTTGAAGATTTGGCACCAAGTTGGTACAAGAGAAGAGAAAACCTAACCGAAGGGGACGATGACTATAAGGAGTTTTTGGAGCGACTGAAGAGAGAGCATGCTATCGAAACGGGGATTGTAGAAAAACTTTATGATTTGAGTGAAGGGATCACGCAAACATTCATTAAGGAAGGCTTCGTCGAAGCTTATATTGGACACGACGACACAAATATTGAACCAAGGCAGTTGATGGCATATCTTAACGATCATTTTAAGGCACTAGATTTCGTTTTTGCAGTCGTTCAGAACAATCGGGAGTTGACAAATAGTTTTATCAAAGAATTGCATGCCATGTTAACGAAACACCAGAAGACGACGCCTGCAGTAGATAGCCTTGGCGAAGAAATTCAGATGGAACTAAAGAAGGGCGAGTTCAAAAAATACCCCAACAATCCACGGAGAGAGGATGGGACACTGTACCTATATTGCCCTCCAGAACAAGTAGAGTCGGAGATGGAGAAGCTACTTAGTATCTACGAGGAAAGGGTTGAAAACACGAATCCCATAGTCGTCTCGGCTTGGTTTCACCATGCCTTTACCCAAATCCATCCATTTCAAGATGGGAATGGAAGAATGGCGAGACTACTATCTAGTTTGATATGGATCAAAGCGGGACTTTTCCCTTTGACGGTTAAACGAGCTGAGAAGAGCAATTATATCAGGGCTTTAGAAAAAGCTGATGTGGATGACCCAAGCAAGTTGGTTGCCTTTTTCAGTGAAGCGCAGAGTAAGTGCATTGACGGTTTTCTCAATTACAAAAAGGAAATCAAGCCAAGAGAGACTCTTGCAGAAGTTGCCGCAGTGTTTGGTCAGAAGGTAAACGATTTAAGGAGGAAACAAGAAGAAGATAGGTGGAGGTTGCTGGTCGAAAACAGAACGAGTTTATACAATGAAGCTTATCGAGTTTGCGGTGTGTTAAAAGATGAGTTGGAGAAAGCACTACCGGTGGAAGATATAAAGATTTGGCTAAAAAGTGTACCACCTGAAGATGGGGAGGCACATTGGTATGCTAAGCAAATTATTGATTATGCATCGAGCCATGATTATTATTTTAATAGATCGCTCCCTAGGTGTTGGTTCCGGTTTACGTTCCAAATAGCTAAGGAGAAACGGTATGACTTGATAGTCACTATTCATCATTCAAGTTATGATGACTCGGTAATGGCTATAGGTGCGTTTCTGGAGTTTTTTGGCGAGAAGGATATTGATGATGTAGAGCATACGGATTATGCTAGTTCAATACCAATAAATATGGAACCATACAAAATTTCATTGGAGAGTATTACGCCAAAGCTGCTGCAGAACGTTGAGAGTTATATTCGGGATGTTGTGAAAATTGGATTGACAGTGATAACCAATGAAATCAGATAATCCTCTTATCTATCCTGCAATCCGGAGAAAAAAATGAAGGATCGTTGGATGTAATTGCCATAGAGGCAGGCTTTTCAAATGATAATTGATAATTTTTCTGATTGCCGCATTTTTGTTCTCTGTTCTTTAGATTCTACGAAGGATGAGGGCACTAAAATAAAAGAATTTCGAAGGTTCGGTGGGCTGAAGCTTGCCCGCCTATGGCGGTGCCTACGCTACCTGGCTTTGATGGGTGCACAGAAAATGGTGGCCGTTTTGAATAAAACTAAAAATGAACAATAAAAAAATGACAAGGTGGGGTGTTGGTCCAAAGTTTGCCATAATTTCATTGATTTTTGCTGCAATTGTATTTGCTATTCAAACTATTGTATTTCCTGAACTGAAATTTGTTATTTATACAAGATTAATCAATGTTATAGTTGGCATCTCTTTAATTGTGGTTGGATTAATTATCTTTCTTATTCCTGCGTTCACGATCGATAGATACTTTTATGAAAGCAAGTTATACAAAAAAGGAGTTTATGCATATTTACGACATCCTATATATGCTTCGTGGATCTCCTTTATTGTGCCTGGTATCGTAATATTAAGAGGTTCAATTTTAGGCATAACAATTCCAATTTTTATGTACATTGTTTTCCGTACATTGATACCTATTGAAGAAAAATATTTAATAGAAAAGTTTGGTGATGAGTATTTTGAATATAAATCAAACGTATGGGCTGTATTTCCAAAATTATGGTGAAAATAAAGATATATGTTAACAAATCACACCAGTTTATTATGATCATTGTTCGGTGGGCTGACTCGTGCTACGTAGCGAAGTGCTACTTCGCAGAGTAGTAAGGCCACCCTACATGACTAATGGCAATTACAGGTAATTTGGCAATAACCGTTAATGCAAAAGGAGAGTATTATGGACTTGATTGTCGAACGTGTGAATGTGTGGGCCGCAACTATTAGAGACGAAGTCGGTGGCTTATCGCATCTACTCACCGGCCTGCGGGAGGCCGGTGCTGACCTTGATTTCATCATCGCAAGGCGAGCAGCGGAAAAGCCCGGCACAGGTGTTGTGTTTGTCACCCCGCTACGTGGTGATAGGGAGGTCGCCGCCGCTGCGGAGTTAGGCTTTAACGTCACGAATAGCGTCCAGTCGGTACGCGTCGAGGGAGAGAACAAACCTGGCGTCGCAGCCGAATTAACGGAAAAGCTCGCCGCAGCGGGGATCAGTCTTCGAGGACTCTCGGTGGCTGTGATCGGGGCAAGGTTCATCCTCTACATCGGCTTGGACACCGCCGAAGATGCCGTAAAGGCTGCCGACATCCTCCAGAAAACATAGAACGGCGAGGAGTTAGTTTCTGGGATGGGCACCGCCAAAGGCGGGCAAGCTTGCTACTCTGCGAAGTGCCTACTCCGCCGTAGTAAACACGGCTACAAAGCCCGGGAGCTCCCTGCTCTGCGAAGCATAGCTGCTACGGAGAATGGATGACCCACTTTTTATTGGCCGAAACAATACGACTGCTCGGCTACGCCAAGAAGGCGTTTTCCCTTGTTCCCGTTCGCGGACAAGATTAAAATCCGCCTTTATGAAAAAGGCAAGTATTGTTACTATTGGCAATGAGGTTCTAAGCGGCCGGACGGTTGATACAAATGCTGCGACTCTGGGCAGAGAACTTTTATCAATCGGCATACCTGTTGTTAGTTGTTACACAATCGGGGATGATGTAGATGCGATAGTAAGGTCGCTAAATCTGGCATGTAGTGTTGCTGATATTGTATTGGTAACCGGCGGACTCGGTCCTACCGATGATGATGTAACACGTGAGGCGTTTGCGAAATTCCTTGGTGTCAAATTGCAGCTACAAAATGAGCTTTTGTACGCTATCGAGGAATTTTTTGCTCGTCGAGAACGACGGATGCCAGCGAGAAATAAATGCCAGGCTTATATACCGGTGGGTGCAAATGCTCTTTTCAACAATATTGGCACGGCTCCTGGCATAATGGCAATAGCCGGCGACAAGCTGCTTATTGCTATGCCGGGCGTTCCGAGAGAAATGGAACTGATGTTTATGGAATCAGTCCTTCCAGAGTTACGGCGATTTGCATCCGGACAGGCGATAATTTCAAAGATGCTGAGGTGTTTTGGGGCAGGTGAGTCGGCAATAGCTGAAATGTTAGGCTCTATCATGCAGCGCGGCAGGAATCCCCTTGTTAATTGTACGGCTAAATGCGGTATTATTACCCTGGAGATTGTCGCCACAGCAGCAAACGAAAATGAAGCACAGGCCATGGTCGAGAAAGACGAGAAGTTGATACGGACCAAGCTTGGAAGACTGGTCTACGGCGTTGGGGACCAGTCCCTTGCTGAGGTTGTAGGTGGCCAGTTAGCTCGGCAGGGCAAGACATTGGCTGTAGCGGAGTCGTGCACGGGCGGCACTTTGGCTAAGCTGCTAACGGATATTCCAGGAGCGAGTAGATATTTTACGTGTGGGTGGTTTACATATAGCAACAATGCTAAAATTAGTGAGCTTGGAGTAGAGCCCAAATTGATAGATGAGTATGGTGCGGTTAGCTCAGAGGTTGCCAGCGCGATGGCCGAGGGTGCAAGAAGCAGAGCCGGAACAGATTTTGCAATTGCTATAACGGGCATAGCTGGTCCAACCGGCGCAACCGAACAAAAACCTGTGGGTCTTGTATATATTAGTGTTAGCAGCAAGGGCGGATTGCAAGCAAAGCGTTACGTCATGTCTGGCGACCGTGATTTAGTGAGAATTCGAGCAGCGCTAACGGCATTGGATGTGCTACGGCTGGAATTGCAGGTTTGACTTATACACGGATTCATGCTATAATAA
>CAYSPM010000007.1:10929-39807 GCA_964432925.1 uncultured Pirellulales bacterium
ATTCCTGAGGAGCTTATAAAAAGGCATAATATTCTGCCGCTTAACATGAACAATGGTAAGCTGAGAGTGGTAATCAGCGATCCGATGGACCTTGATATGCGGGACACGCTCCGACTTCGCTTAAACGCTGAACTTGAGTGCTATCTTGCGAATCCCAAGAAGATTAGCTCCTATATTCAGGAGTCGCTGGTTACCGTGAGTAAGCAAGATGACGACAGACTAAGACATAGCATAGATGCGACCGCAGCGGAACTTGCTGAAGTAGGTAGTGAACTGCAAGCGGAAGCTTTGCGAGCTCAGGCAGCTGGGGAAGATGATGAAGGTCCTATCATTCGATTGGTAAATTTGATAATTGATACCGCTTATCATATGCGGGCCAGTGACATCCATATCGAGCCGATGGCGGACCGAGTGCGTGTCAGATACAGGGTCGATGGTGTTTGCCTGGAGAAGGATAATACTCCGAAGAACATGCAGGCGCCGCTGATCGCACGTTTGAAGATTCTGTCAGGCATGGATATGGCTGAGAAACGACTGCCGCAGGATGGTCGTATTAAACGCGAGATAGCTGGGCAGGATATAGACTTTCGTGTGTCGGCGTTGCCCGGCAACCACGGTGAAAGCGTGGTGTTGCGTATTCTGCGTCCGGATGCGGTTAATATAGGCATTGAGTCTTTGGGATTCGAACATGATAACTACGAACTGTTTCAGAAGATAATCAAACGACCTAACGGCATCTTTTTAGTTACAGGGCCTACCGGTAGCGGCAAGACCACGACGCTGTACGCTGCACTGCAGGAACTTAATAAGCCGGACAAGAAAATAATCACGGCTGAAGACCCTGTTGAATACAACTTTGATGGGATGAACCAGTGTCAGGTCAGGGATGACATTGGGTTGACGTTTGAGCGCATTCTTCGATCGATGCTGCGACAGGCTCCAAATATCATACTCATCGGTGAGATTCGAGATAGCGCGGTGTCGGACATAGCGATTCAAGCGGCGCTTACAGGACACTTGGTTTTCAGCACATTACACACTAATGATGCGAGCAGCGCAATAACGCGTCTTATTGATATGGGTGTTAAGCCGTTTCTTGTTGCCAGCTCAATACAAGCTATTATGGCGCAGCGACTTGTGAGGGTGATTTGCAAGAAGTGTAAAGAGGTTGATCCGAATCCAGACCCTCAAGATCTGCGATTGCTTGACATTACGCCTGAAGATGTAGAGAAGTATCCTATGTACAAAGGAGCTGGTTGCAGTCAGTGCCAAAATACGGGCTTCAAGGGCAGAATCGGTATATTTGAGATGATAGAAATGAACAATGAATTGCGAGAGTTGGCCTTTAGAAAAGCAACGGCTGGTGAAATAAGAAAAGCAGCTAAAGCCAGCGGTATGCGGACACTGATGGAGGATGGTAAGCTCAAGATATTCAAGGGGACAACGACACCCGCTGAGGTAGCGAGGATCACTCAAACGGAAGGTGTAGTTGTAGATTGAACATGAATGATTATTAATCGGGGACTTTGAGATGGCAACGGTTAATATGGACAGACTGCTGCAGGCGTGCTTTACACAGGGGGGCTCAGATATACACCTTGTCGTTGGGCGGTCACCCGTGCTTCGGATAGACGGGCGATTGCGATCGCTGGAGACAAAGGTTCTTGAGCCGGATGATACTACGGCCCTGATGAAGAGTATCACGCCGGATAGAAACCAGCAGGAGCTTCAAGAAGAAGGTGGGACGGATTTTGGGTTTGCATTCGGCGAGCAGGGCCGGTTTCGCGTGTCTATCTTTCGGCAAAAAGGGAATATATCATTGGTTTTACGTCTTATACCCTCGAAGATCATGACTTTTGAGGAGATAGGATTGCCAAAGATTTGTGCTGCTTTGTGCCGCAGACCAAGAGGGATGTTTTTGGTTACGGGCCCAACCGGATGTGGAAAGACGACCACTTTAGCTTGTATGGTAAACTATATTAACGAAAACTTTGACCGCCATATTATAACCGTTGAGGAACCGATAGAGTATTATCATACGCATAAAAAATCTATTATTAACCAGCGAGAAGTTGGTGTTGATGTACCGAGCTTTGGCGAGGCGTTAAGACGTGTTCTGAGAATGGATCCCGATGTGATTTTGGTAGGCGAATTGCGGGACCTCGAAACAATTGAATCTGCCGTCAGGGCCGCTGAAACCGGCCACCTGGTCTTTAGCACAGTTCATACAACGAGCGCTGCAGGAACGATTACCAGATTGATAGACGTTTTTCCCGTAGACCAGCAAGAGCAGATACGTATTCAGTTGAGCAGCAATCTGATAGCAGTTCTCAGCCAAGCCTTGTGCCCGTTAGCCACCGGTAGAGGGAGAGTTGCCGCATACGAATTCATGGTTGTAACGCCAGCCATAGCCAATCTTATCCGCGAGAACAAGACTTATCGAATCGATTCGAGCATCCAGACGGGCAGGAAGCTGGGGATGCAGCTTCTTGATGAACACCTTTGGCAGCTCTACGACATAGGTAAGATTACTCTGGATGAGATGATTGACAAGAGCCGGCAGCCAGGAGCTTTGCAGGAAAAGGCTGTTGCGAAGATGAATGCAGCTAAGGGCAAGACAGGAAGAAAGAAAAAGGAAGCTGCAGCTAAAGAGATGGAGGATATGGGACCGATTCTGAGAACGTGATTAGTTGTGCTTATGTGCTACAACTGGCTGCGTAGAGGGTGTTCTGGGGGCTTTGGGCGTTTGATTCACTCCATTTGTGTGTAATCGGAGTGTGTGATAAGCTTGATGTTATCGGTATAGGCTGTCTTATAAATTAAGTGTCCAATTTGTAATTTGTTGTACAAAAACGTTTTAATGTCGTATAATAAAATAGGTATGAGGTAAGATTTGTTTTAGGGGAAACTTATATGGCCAAGACCAAAATAGCGGAAAAACTTCCTCCTATCGAGCAACTGCGAGGCAGACCGCTCGGTCGGATATTGATGAAGATGGGGTTGTTGAGCCGTGATAGGGTGCATGAATGCCTGAAAGTTCAGAGCCAGCGGAATGGGAGCGTGCGGATAGGACAGATCTTCGTGGAACTGGGATTGGTGGGTGAAAATGAGTTGCGTATCGCACTGGCGGCTCAGCGAGGTATGGAATATGTGAACATAGACGGGCTGGAAATACCTCCTGATATAATCGAAAAGGTTCCCGCACAGATGGCCAAGACATACCATATAGTTCCTATTGAGTATGACAAGAAGCGGAACCAGCTCACTGTAGCACTGGATAATACAGATAACTTCAGAGCGACTGACGACCTGAGTACCCTGATGGATTTTAAGGTCATTGCGAAGATAACTGATCCGAGTGCTTTAGAGAGCACTTTGACCAAATACTACGAAACGCAGGATGAGAACATCACCGAGCTTATAGGTGAGATACAGGCAGATACTTTTTTAGCGGAATTCGAGGGTAGAAATCAAAGTATTGACCTTGATGAACTGAAAGAGCTGTCGGAGTCAAATCCCGTCAAGAAGTTGCTGAATCTGGTACTTCTGCAGGCGATACGGGATAAGGCATCGGATATCCATTTCGAGCCGTTCGAAAATGAGTACAAGATGCGATATCGTATTGATGGTGTTTTGTATGAAATGATTCCGCCACCGAAATACATTGCGGCTGCACTGAGCTCGCGTATCAAGGTTATGGCTGACCTGGATATAGCTGAACGTCGTCTGCCACAGGATGGGCGAATATCACTGACTGTCCAAGGCAATCCGATTGATCTGCGTGTGAGCGTACTGCCGACGATGTTCGGAGAGAGTGTTGTCCTGCGTATATTGGACAGGTCTCAGGTCAGCTTTGATCTGGAAAAGCTGGGATTGCGGCGGGATGATGTGGCATTGGTGCGTCAGTTGATTCACAAACCTAATGGCATCATAATCGTCACTGGGCCAACAGGGTGCGGCAAGACCACGACGCTTTACGCGGCGCTTAGTGAATTAAATGACATTGAGACGAAAATAATTACGACAGAGGACCCTGTAGAGTACGACATCGATGGCTTGATTCAGGTTCAAATGAAACCGGATATAGGCCTTACATTCGCGCGTTGCTTGCGTTCGATTCTACGTCAGGACCCGGATATCATACTTGTTGGTGAGATTCGTGACCTTGAGACGGCGGAGATTGCGGCGCAGGCGTCGCTGACTGGTCACGTAGTGTTTACAACTTTGCACACGAATGATGCCCCGAGTTCTATCGCTCGAATTCTGGATCTGGGGGTGGAGCCATTCCTTGTGACTGCTACGCTTGAAGGCATCGTTGCTCAGCGATTAGTCAGAAGAATATGTGAGAATTGCAAGACGCAATTCGAGCCGGATGAGACACAATTGCGTGAATTGGGTATTACAGAAGACGACATCAAGGGCAAGAAGTTCTACTATGGACGAGGTTGTGATAAATGCAACAGCACCGGCTACAAGGGCAGAATAGGTGTTTTTGAGATTATGACGTTCAACGATGAGATGCGCGAATTGGTAATGAATCGTGCGTCGACGAATGTTCTGCGTGCCGCAGCCCAAAAGACTGGAATGAGGCTGCTGCGTGATAACGGCTTAGCTGCAATTTATGACGGTATTACCACCATCGATGAGGTAGTCAAAGAAACAATCATTGAAGGATAATGTTAGCGTTCTGTGATAATTTAATTGAATGACCCGTCAGGAGAGATTGATGTCACGTGGAAGAAAAACTGGTGTGCGAATTGTAAGCGATCTCTCATTCATTGGATAGACGTTTCGTCTGCGATTGGCGTGACAGGGAGACGCTATCTGAATGGTTCGGCAGGCTTGACGTTATAGTTTGCCAAAACACTCGTCAGGGAGCATTAGTTGATATTTTTGTGTGATTTTTAATGAAAGTGCTAAGTTCAATTTGAGGTAGGTCAAAATGCCTGTTTTTCAGTATACAGCACTGGACTCACAGGGGTTGGAAATAAAGAATGAGGTTGAAGCCCTCAGTGAGAAGGAGGCGATAAGCAAGATACGGAACATGGGATATTTCCCGACGAAGGTTCGCTCGCGAGCTGCAGGAAAGGCAGCGGTTAAAGCTGCTGCGAAACCGAAACGCAGGCGAGGTGCCGGCGGCAAGGTCAAGGTTAAATATTTAACACAGTTTGCCAGACAACTTTCTACGCTTCAGGATGCGGGTTTGCCTATTTTGCGTTCGTTGCGTATCTTACAAGAACACCAGAAATCGGGAACGTTCAAGAGGGTCATCGGTTACGTCGCCGATGATATTGAAGGAGGTTCAACACTATCAGAGGCGATGGCCAAGTCCCCAAGAACTTTTGATCGGTTATTTGTGAACATGGTGGCGGCTGGCGAGGCCGGCGGTGTGCTGGACTTGATCCTGGCACGTGTGGCTGACTTCAAAGAAAGTGCCATGAAGCTCAAGTCTCGTGTCAAAAGCGCGATGATATATCCGCTTGTTGTTTTGAGCGCGGCGTTTCTCATTCTTCTTGGGTTAATGAAGTTTGTGATACCACAGTTTGAGACTGTGCTTACAGAGATGCTTCAAGGTCAGGAGTTGAACAGAATGACCAGGACGGTACTGGGGATAAGCAGTTGGATCGCGTACGGACCAGATTGGGCGCCCGAGATTTATGGTGTACGGATAGGGGGTTGGGCGGTTTTGTTGGCGATGCCGTTTCTGATTGTTTTTCTGATTAGAGGTGCCAAGCAGTTTCGCCCTGGCAGGTTAGTTCTGGATACTATCAAGTTGAGATTGCCGGTCATGGGTCAGTTAACAAATAAGGTTGCTATTACAAGATGGACGAGAACGCTTGGGACGCTTATCAGTGCCGGTGTTCCGATACTGGATGCGCTGAATGTTACACGTGAGACAGCGGGCAACGAGGTTTACGCCAACATGTTAGCGAGTGTTCACAATTCGATCCGGCAGGGCGACACGTTCGCAGGTCCGTTGCGGCAGTCAAAGACGGTGGATTTGATCGTATCTAATATGGTTGCGGTAGGTGAGGAAACCGGTGATCTGGACAAGATGCTACTGAAGGTAGCGGACAACTACGACGAGCAGGTGGAGGTGCTGGTAGGGTCGATGATGTCACTTCTTGAGCCGATCATGATTCTTGGGCTGGGCAGCGTTGTAATGCTCATTGTTATGTCAGTGTTTTTACCGATGATCCAGGTTATTTCAGGGTTAAGCTCCACTGCGAGTTAAAAAACTAACGTTTAGTACAAGGAGAAGAAAATGAATCCAATTATCAACAAATCCAAAAGCAAGGGGGCATTTACGATTGTCGAATTGCTGACGGTGATGAGCATCATTGTGATTCTCATAGGCCTTCTTCTGCCATCGCTGAATAAGGTCAGGCGATATGCAAGGATGGTGAGGCAGAAGGCTCAGTTCCACAGCATCGAGGCAGCCATGGAGTTGTTTTTAAATGAGAATGATGATTATCCCACGTCGAGCGCATTGGATGGGTCAACCACTGGCGGTGGTGTACCATACTGCGGTGCGATGAAGCTTAGCGAAGCTATGATGGGGCAAGATATGCTTGGTTTTCACCCGGATTCGCGTTTTCGAAGAGACGGTACGATAGATGGCACAGCAGCAACTCAGCTATATGGGCTTTCTGAGGGTGATCCGCGTTATGTCGACAACTTATTGGCAAGAAAAGGGCCGTATTTGCAGCTTGAGAATGCAAGTGCGTACGAGTTAGGGGATCTGTATGATGATACAGGTTCTCTTCCCGGTGATATGTTCGTGTTGTGTGATGTGTATGCGCGAGTGAGAAATCTTGGTCCCGAAGGCGAATCAAAGGTTGGTATGCCCATACTATACTATAAGGCAAATACATCAAGCAGCCTGCATGATGCGACGATTGCATCGACGCGTACAGATGATATGGGTAACATATATAATTATTGGGACAACCAAGACTTGATTCTCTTGCAAAAGCCAGGTGATACGAGTGGAACCGATCATAGGCTTGCAGATCCAGAGCGGTTCTATAAGAATACCAGGAACGACAAGATTACAACAACATCGAGACCTTACAGAGTGGAGTCTTACATTCTCATTTCCGCCGGTTTTGATGGAGAGTATGGGACGTCTGACGATGTGTGCAATTTTGACTGGAAGTATCAGTAGCTGCAGCGCCGAGGGCAGTTAATAGGATGAATTAATTAAGTGTGTGTCAGCGTTTTGGTTGTGATTTATGGGTAATAGTTGCTGCGAGTTGAACAATTCTTAAAGTGGTTTTGAGCATAGCGGTTGGATAAAGGGTATTGCATCGGTGCTGAACGGTTTGACTGCTGGATTAGCAATATTAACGAGAGAATTTTTGAAAGAGGATGGCTGTGGCGCGTAAGAGGACAGGCTTAACAATTATGGAGTTGATAACGGTCATTGCGATAATTGCGCTATTAGTTGGGTTGCTGATACCTGCTTTGAATTCGGTGCGCAATGTCGCGAAAGGGACGAAGCAAAAAGCGCAGTTTACTACGATTGAACTGGCTCTTGCTGCGTTCAAGAATGACTATGGTGATTATCCGCCGTCGGAATGGTGGGCACCTCCACCGGCAGCAACGGGTCTACGTGATTACTGCGGTGCACAGAAACTTGCTGAGGCGCTTCTTGGCTGGGATCTGATGGGATTTCACCCCGACTCGGACTGGCGGGCTGATGGAATGAATGGAAAATCATATTGGGTAGGTGGGGTGGAATATGCAGCCGGTTCTTACTTTTTCTATAATCCCGACAGCGGAATCGATATGAGTAAGAGAAAAGGACCTTACCTTGAGCTGGCGACCACAAGTGCTTTTACACTGACCGAGCTGTTTGGCGTTGGTCTAACCGATCCACTTCGGGGCGACAGATATGTGATTTGTGATTCCTTTGGCATTAAAAAGATCAATCTTGCAAACAGCGAGACAGTAACGGCTGGCACGCCAATTCTTTATTATAGAGCGAATACATCCAGTAAAAATATGGTTAATGATCCTACCGCGTTTGAACAGAATATCTACAATGTTCGAGATAACGCTCCTCTTGTGGGGCTTGGTAGGGTCAAGGATAGCGAGCAACACCCTCTTGTTGATCCGGCTGTTTTCTATTCGTCAGAAGGCGGCGTAATCGACCCAAAAGTGACGGCAAGACCGTGGCCTTATCGACCTGGCTCATACATACTAATCTCAGCAGGCCCGGACGGTTTCTACGGGACGGGCGACGATATCCGCAATTTTTAGCAATTAAGCTGCTACCCTCATTTCACAGAGCAAGCTTATGACTATGAAAAGTCATAGAGGTAAATACGGCCTGACACTTGTGGAGATGCTGGTTGTCTTGGCGATTATTGTAATTCTGGCTGCGATTGTAGCGAGTGTTGCATCTCGAATTAACAACCAGGGCAAAGAAAGACTTGCTAAAAGTACTATTGAGATTCTATGTACTGCTTTGGAGCAATTTCATGATTACGAATATAGCTATTCGGGATCATATTTAGGTTTCGATTTTCCCTTGGACTGCAACGATTTTTCGGCTGATGTGCTTCAAAGCACATTACGGGACGCTTTGGGAGCAGGTGGTGTCACGATTACCGGAGGTGTTCACGAGCCGAGTTATTCGGGAAGCGAAGCATTGTATTTCTTTTTGAGCATGGTTCCGCAGTGCAAGCAGATTCTGGATAGGATTGATAGGTCTTTAGTAACCAGTGAAGATTCGAATGGCAATAGATTGAAAATTGTAATTGACGGTAGAGAGTATCCTTTATTTAGGGTTGTGGACCCTTGGCCTGTGAAGGGTCAAAAAAGCAGGGTGGGCACGGTGCTGCAATATGACTATTACGATGAGAAGGTTGTTCCTCCTAACCTTGCTGAGGTGAGGAGTTTTCCAGTGCTTCGTTCAGCCGGTCCGGATGGTAAATTTGGCACGAGTGATGATATAAGCAGCAAGTGAGAGAATAAATAATTTTATTCTACACAGTTGCTGCTATCCATGGCGATGAAAGCAATAAAGGCACAACAAGGTCTTACACTAATAGAGATGACGGTTGTCATTGCGGTGATCGTTCTGCTTGTGGGTCTGGGGCTGCCGGCGGTACGGGCGTTTTTTAGTGCGTTTGAATCTGAAGGTGCTGCCAAGAGTATGATAAGCGCAGCGTTGACGTCGGCGCGTGCTATAGCAGCGAAGAATCAGCGATACGCGGGCATTAGATTTCAGACAGATCTGCATGGGCGGCAGTACATGGTCTTGGTAATTCAAGAACCCGACATGCTGGCGTGGGGCTTTTGCGCGGCCAAGGGTGCTAAGCCGGTAAAACTGCCGGAGTCGATAGGAGTAACGGATTTTACAATTGTGACCAGTCGAAACACGGTTAATCCTATAAACTCTCAGGAGATTAGGCTTGATGATCCTGCACTTGGAGGGGATGGTCTTATTAACGAACCTTTTGAGGTCATAGACACAACTACATTTTCTATCGTTTTCTCTCCGAGTGGGAAGCTCGTGGTTCATGGCGTCCAGGTCAGAAATAGAGATGGTTATGTTGATAGTGCTTCCAATAGGGGTATTAGCAGTGACGATATTTTCAATAAAAAGGCCCAAGTGGATGCAGGGATCGGAATGTTTTATCAGGATGATTATTTTGGTGCTTCCTGGAGCATGTATTCGAACCTCGGGTTAGGGCCGGAGCCGAGCCGAAAGAGTTTTGTTGTTTATAAAAAAGACAAATTCGAGCAGGCCTACGAAAAGGGAAGTGCCTGGTCGGATTATCTTGTGATGTTGACCAATGAAATAGCTTATGTCAGTCCTCATACAGGGACACTGATATCAACGGATTGATTAACTTATGATAGGCAGGCTACAACATAATGGTTTTTCTCTCATGGAGACGTTGTTGGCGGTTGGTGCGCTTGCGATCGGGCTGCTCTTTGTAGGTGGGACATTTCTTACAGGTATTCACTTTTCCATTATTTCGACTGAGCGGACTATCGCTGCAGTAGCGGCTGAGGAGGCCTTTGCAAAGATAAGACTGTATGGTATTGACTTCAATGATCCAGATCTGACAACCGATCAGCTTACAGTTTTTAAAGCGCCAACACTCATCCCAGACAATGAGCTTATGTATCCTTCAGACGCGGCGCCCATGTCGCAGAAACAGTACTGCTGGGCTGCTCTTTGCAGGCGGATCAGCCAGGATAGCAGACTCATACAGGTGACTGTTCTTATCAGTAGAAAAGCTGGCAGCAGCACACAATACTGGTGCAGGCAAAGTTCGAGTGGTTGGCCTGGGCTCGAGCAGATTTCCTTGCCTTGGCCGATTCTTGTGAGTGTTACGCGAGACGCAGCACACAATGCGAATGAGCTCTCGATAAGTGATGCTGTAGCGTCTGATGGCGTTGATGAGAGGACTTTCATTAATGATGGTAGCATAATAATAGATAACATGACAGGCCAGATATACCGTGTTCTGGAACGACGTGCGGATCAGCCCGACAGGATTGTACTTGACAGGCCGTGGCAGGGGGGGATCACGGATGGTTGGGTATGGGTAGTTTCGCCGCCGGTTGGCAGGGGTAGTAATCCGTGCATAGCAGTCTATCAGAGGGTAATCAGATTTTAGATGCGCAGAATGAGAAGGGCGTTTACTCTAATCGAGCTTATCGTGGCGATGGGGATACTGGCAATGATGTTTTCCTTTGCCAGTGTGATTTTTAAGGTGAGCATAGATTCTCATCGCACGGCTATCGCCAATGCTGAGATTATGCAGAAGTTGCGGACTATTACAGACCAACTTGATGCGGACTTGAGGGGTCTGTGCAAGGATGGCGAGATTTTTGTAACGTGGACGGCCAGCTATGATAACGACCTCGGTAGATATGTCAGGTTCGATCGGATTATGTTTTTCTCTAGCGGCGACTTTCAGTCCTATGGGACCAGTCCAATGGTTCGCGGCAATGTTGCAAGAATATGCTATATGCTGGCAAAGAATGCAGAAGGAAAAAGAGCAAGCGAATTTACCGACTTAAGCGCAACTGCACGAGGGCAGCAACAAAGACAGCAGGACCGGAGAGAACGAGTACTTGCGAGGACGCAGCATATATTGACTGCTGAGACGGACCCTGAGTTCGTTGATTTTCTAAGTCCTGTGACCACCACGCGAAGTAATGAAGAATGGTTTCAGTGGAACAACGTACGCGAATATGAAATCACTTCATTGGAGGGATGGAAGTATATACCCTGGGATGAACTGGCAAGTGAGCCAAATGCGCCGATTAAACGAAATATACTTTCTGTTATCACCGATATTGTTATCAAAGACGTCGGTGCTGACCACGTCCCAGTAAGTGCAAAGGTAAGAGGAGCAACCGTGGATACGAGGGACCCGGATTCGTTACACATGCTGCTATGTGAGGGTGTCGGTGAGTTTAAGGTTCAGGGCTGGTACGATGCCGAGCAACGATGGGTACCTGAGGTTGACCCAAATGGTGATGGCAGTTTGGCGGATAGCGATTTCTGGCTGGATTCATCGGGCGAGAGACTTGATCCTGAAGCTGTTCCGGGTGTGTTGTACCCTTATCCTCCTTACGGAGGAGTGAGTATACACGATATAAACTATGACCCAAACGAGGTTGACCGGGCGCATTTTGATGCAATTCCGGGGCTTGGGCGTGCGCTTAAGTTCACTTTTACGTTGTATGACTCAAAAGGAATTATAGAGGGGAGAAGGATATTTACGCATATCGTTTACTTAGGTGATTGATCGTTGTTATGGAAGCGGAGCAAAAGAAATTTTGTCAGCGAGTTAGCCTTGCGGGTTCAGCTCTTATTTTGACCGTGGTTTTGACCAGTTTGTTGGCCATTGTTGGTGTTCTGTTTGTAATGATGTCTCGCATCGATAAAATGGCCACGACAGCGACATCTGAGAACAGGGAACTTAGTTTTGCGGTCGATACTATACTGGCGAGGATATGCGAGGAGCTGGCTTTGGATGTTCCTGGAGCGGATGATCCGAATCAAGAATACTACGACTATCCGGATGCGAATAATGTGTGGCTGGCGAGTCTTGAGCCATACAAATCGGGGGATGATTATTTCTGGGGGCAGATAAGCGATGTTACAGGTCTTCTCGGCTCCAAGGAGTGGGGCACGAATGATATATTGATAAGTAATTCAGACCCGAACAACTGTTTCAAAGCAATAGTCCCAGAGCGTAAAGCAGTATCGTTGGGCTCCTCCGGAGAGCTACTGGAACAGCTTGCCGATGCTGATGGTGACGGTGTGGCGGATTCAAAATGGATCGAGCTTAGTGATGTGACTTCGAGCAAAGGTAAGCCTATTTACGCGGCAGTGCGAGTTGTTGACAACGGTGGAATGCTAAATGTCAACACCGGCTATAAGTTTGATCCAAACAGCCAGGTCTTGGATAATATCGATGGTTCAAGCGTGCTTCAAGTGAATGTGATGGGATTAGCCGGCCGGCCGGTGAACTCTGCTACTGTGGCTGAGGAGGCGGCGCTGCTCTTGGAGAGAGCGAACTACGGTGTAGGTGTTTCGCCTATTGATTTAGTTGCCTATGAGAAATATGTTATTTGGCAGTATGGGCAGCGAAGTGAGTCTTACACGCCATTTGATATTTCCGACGAGCTCGAGCTTCGTTATAGGTTTTTGCTGAATCAGGAGGATATACAAGCGAGGGTGGAACAATGGGGGGGAGAATTCAAAAATGGCTGGACGTCCTCAAGACCTTTCAAGGATCTTGATGATTGGGTTTTAAGTGTGTATGCCGCTGTTAGCAGCGATCCGAATCTGGATCCGAATTATGCATACCGGCATGTTACCACCACCTGCAATATGGACCGGATTATCAATCCTGCGGCGATAACTTTAGATGATGAGACGGCTCTTCACAAGATGGTTAATGTTAATACGGCTGATGTAGGTTTGCTGCATAAAGCGATAAGGGCGGCGCTTATTCGGACCGACCCGAACGTTTCGGACGCCGATGGATTAGCTGCGCAGATGGCGGTTAATATGTTAGACTATCGTGATGCCGATTCCAATGTGGCGACTCTTGATGATGCCGAAGGATCAATGTATTATGGCTTTGAGACTCCTTGTATCTATATTTCCGAAGTAGCTTATAGGTGCGTGCGACAAGAGGAGACAACGCATACATCATACGCGGTTGAATTATATAAACCGTATTTCGAGGATGACGATCCAAACGGTTGGGAGATTGTGGTTGATGGTATACATACTCCCATTTTATGGTCTGGCTCAAGGCGTTTTCATGTCATAAGGTATGAGGATACGGATGCAAATTTGCCGGTGAGCTTTAGTGACTCCGAAGAGCCGGCTGATACAAGCCCATACGGTTACAACCGAAGCCAATATAGCGGACAGGTGCAAGAGCCAAGTAGCATTGTATTTGGACCCGGCAGCACCATTTCTTTGCAGCGTATTATTCAGGAAGAACCTATAACTGTTGATTCACTCAGTGTTCCAGGTATCGAGTTTATCGTTGATGGACGGGCTCGTAGTATTCAGCGGGATATAACTTTGCATAAGTGTATTCGCCGTTTGTGGGCAGGTGCGGCTGAGGCGGCTGATCCTACACTTGGCCGACACAACAGTTTTGTATCATCGGATACTGCGAAGGTACAAGCTCATCCTGCCAATAAGCCTTTTACAAATATTGGTGAAATCGGGATGGTTCTACGGGCAAGCGCGTATAATACACCAACTGGGTGCACCGAGGCTGACGTGCGGATAGATTTGGAACAGGAAGTTTATGCAAATCTGTTTAATTACTTGACTGTCTTTGATCCTAATGTGCACGGCCACGGCTCTGATGAAACAAGGATCAAAGGCAGGATAAATATCAATACGGCGCCTTGGTTTGTGATTGCTCAATTGCCATGGATTTCCGCTCATACGCCGAATTATTGGCTTGCAAAGGCAGTAGTTGCCTACCGTGATAAGACAACGGTTACCGGTGGGCCTGACTACAGTGGCCGGGTTGGACTGCTCGGTTTTAGGAGTATTAGTGAGCTGATGCAGGTTCCGCAGATGAGCTACTATGCGAATGACTCGGAGGATATAGAGAGCTTTCCTGATTTGACGCCAAGCGATGGGGCTGTGGATGATTTTGAGGAGCGTGATGTTATTTTTTCGCGCATAAGTAACCTTGTTACTGTAAGAAGCGATGTCTTCACAGCCTATATACTTGTTCGCTTGGGGGCCGATGGTCCTCAAAAAAGGATCGTAGCCCTTCTCGATAGGAGTGAAGTTTCTTCTAATACTGATAAGGTGCGGGTTATTGCGTTGCATACTGTTCCGGACCCGCGATAGATAATACCATCAGGAATTGAGCATCTGCACGATTTCGGCGTGGACTTTCTTATTGGCTGCAATCGTGGGCAGTATTGAGCCTTCGTAGGTTTCTAAATTTAGAGGGAAGATTTGCTCGCCTTTCCAGTTGGTAGTAACACCTCCAGCAGCTTCTACTATTACAGCTCCAGCAGCTATGTCCCACAACTTTGGAGTGGTAATGATTGTACCTATTATGCTGCCCTTGGCCACGTATGCGAGCTGAATGGCTGATGAGCCGAGATTGCGAAATCTCGTGCGTTTGATTATCTGGCAGGCCCAGTTCGGAATGTCGCCTGGACAATCGAAGTGGCTGTCGAGGCCGACACTTGAAAATTCATCCATAGTTTCTTCGCTGGCGGTGATTCTTCTGCCGTTTAGTTGTGCTTCGCTGTCTTTAACGGCGATGAACATGGAATCTGTGGCAGGCTCGAATATAACGCCGACGATTGGCTTGCCTTCGTGTAAAGCGGCGACGCTGACGGCGAAAAGAGGTATCTGGTGCACGAAGTTGTTTGTTCCGTCTATCGGGTCTATAACCCACCAGAGAGACTCGGAACCTCGCGGTGATTGCTTAAAGATCTTACCCTGGTCGCCTTCCTCAGCAATGAAACCGTGGTCCGGGTAGTTCTCTTTGATTCTTTCGATGATTATCTTCTGACACCGTAAGTCGGTTTGGGTTACGAGTTCAGTGGTGTTTTTTACCGAGGCCTTTACGAAGCTGATTTCTTCCATAGCCCGCTGTCCAGCCAGACGGGCTGCGACGGTAGCTGTTTCTAACATTCTGCTTAAGTCGTTCTGTTCCAGAGCCATATATAGATACCAAGCCACTTCTTAGGTTGACAGAGCAATAAGGTATTTCTATTCTAACGTAGTTATGTGGAAAGGCCAACAGGCAAATAAGCGAAAAATATTTTGTCGCGCTTCATCTCGTCAGCGGATATTTGCTGCGGTTTTCTTTTTGGTAGTGGCTGGTTCGTTTGGGCTGTTGTGGTTGGCACAGTGGCGTGGAATTGATATCGGCTGGTGGCTTGGGCCATGCGGCTTCAAACAGAGATATGGTTTGCCGTGTCCGACTTGCGGATGGACTACGGCGACGCTAACGTTTGCACGAATCGAAATTTTGGAGGCGTTTTATATTCAGCCTGCAGCAGCTTTTTTATGCAGTTTTATTGTTGTTGCGGCATTTGTGGCCTTGTTGATGGCGATCTTCGGGGTATACCCTTGTGTTCTGAGGCGTGTTTTTTATGAGATCAAAGTTAGATACATTATCTTAGCTCTGATTGTTATTATTGCTGCGGGCTGGGCAGTGACATTATCGCGGGCATTAGCTGAAAGAAGTTGATGGAGATTCTAAAAGAGGGCAAAAACGATGAGGGATTATTGTACTATTCAAGCCAGAAAGAAACATAGAGAATCCGGAACGGTTGGGGCAAATTTAGTTGTTCTTCTTATTTTTGGGCTGATTGTTTTATGCGTTGTTCGCTACTTCTGGGTTGACGGAGTTCAGAGCGACTATGATGCTTTGATTCGCGTGTATATTCGAGAGACACCGGGCCTGGAAACGAGCGATGCCGAAAGGCTAAAAGAACAGTTGTTAGAGTCCGGCCTGTTTATCAAGATGCATCGATGGGACAAAAAGAGCTTTATAAACGACAAAGAGCTGTATGACAAGATGGTCCAGGCCTATAAAGAGCGTCAGAGAAGAATCCAGGATGCCGCCGATAGCACGATAGATGCTCTGATAAATCTGTGAATAGTTGCCCGTGACTGGCGAGAATGGCAGGTATAACTTGGCATTAACATTGAAAGGGGAGATATGAGTCCGCTATTTTTTCTGAGCGGGGTGGGAATGATGGCCGTCGCTATAGTGACGGTCGTTTACTGGAAAGCAAAATGTGGTGTACTCTGGCGTATATTCGCCTGGGGCGCACTTGCATGGGTTGTAGGTGTTGCTGTGAAAATCGTTGCTGCTATCCCGAACCAAACGATAATTGGCGGCTACCCGCGAGGCGTTGCCAAAGTACGTTGCAGAGCCGTTCCTATGGCTGTATATCGGCCTGTTGACTGGCGTCTTTGAATGCGGAGCTACCTTAGCCTTTGCATACATTAAGAGAATACGCTGGGCTGATTATGACGGAGTCGTTGCCTTTGGCTTGGGCTTTGGAGCTGTTGAAGCCTTTCTGGTCGGAGTTGCATCTTTTGTAATGGTTCTGGTGGTTATTCTGATTCCGGATAAGCTGCCCGAAGGAATGCTTGAACAAGTTACTGGTGGAACCAGTTCACTTCTGATTATTCCTGCCCCGATTGTTGAGAGGATCATAGCTATTTTTCTACACGCGTTTTCGTGTGTGCTTATCGTCTATACGGTACAGACCAAGGACTGGCGTTGGTTCTGGCTGGCCTTCTGGTATAAAACTGCCGTGGACGAGATCGCCGGCATTATGCACTTAGAGAATCTGCTTGGCGATCTTACAACGTTGGGCGTGTGGGTAGTCGAGCTCGTCTTTTTACCCTTCGGCCTTGTCGGGCTATGGGGCCTGTTGGTGTTTCGCAGGCGGTGGGCACAACTTGCTCAGACTACAGAAGTTAACCCGCCTGTGGCGGGACCGACTCCTGACGTCTGAATTTTCAGGCTTCTTTGCTTTTCTCTGTAGGATTTGTTGAAACAATGGATCCCTTGGTATCCCAGTGGACTGCCACGTTTTTGTCCTGTGCTTTCGCAGGGCACAGCGAAAACCCGCCCTGCGCAGACGATAAAGCTACCACGCAGGCTCAGTGATTTGCGAAAGCCTAAAACCCGCAAACCAGGCTTGATGCAAAATTATTGATCTTCTAGGGGCTCGCAAATGCAGTCAGACGCTGGCTCACCACAGCCGGAACAGACTCCATCCTCGATGGGGGCACCGCAGACCTTACACGGCGTACATCCACATGATTGACACATTTTTTTACGCCTTAAAGATAGTGTTGTATATTCCGATTCATCCAACAAAACCAGGACATAAAAAATAAGCTTCAAACGGCGCCGTCATAGTAAGCTGCGGCTTAAAAAAAGCAATAGAATTATGCAAAAAATTTTTCTTAGATGCCTTTAAGGAATAACGGAAGGGAAGCCACGAAAAACGCGGGGAAAATACGTTAAATTATAATAAGCAAGGCATAGAGTGAGGATAAACAACAGTAATAGTGGTAGCGGAAAAACTGACGCGGTGGAGAGCGGATTTCCGTGTGTATTTGGACATTTAGTTTTTCGAGACTTTTGGGCAAAATTTTTGTAAGTGCATAAGATATAAGTGCTTAAGTGCACAAGAGCACAAGTGCAAAAGTTGGGATAAATTAGCAGAAATGCGCAAAAAACAGCGATTCTTCGCAAAAATCGTTAATAAATGACCGTTTTTACGGCAAGAAACAATAGCTATTGTGGGTAGTCAACGTATAGAATATTTCCTGGGTATTTCTGGGGTTGACACACGAAGATATTTGCGGCCATGGACTGTTAATTGGACAGGCTTGCAAGACGAGTGCAAGGGCAAGAATTTGGTTGAATTATTCAGTAATTTAGGGTAGTATTAATTGATAGTTTGCGAAAAGCTTTGAGGATGATTTTGCGGATGAAAGCAAGCGAGAGAAAATGTCCGACCGGCGTAATTGTATATCGCGGCAAAACCGCTCCACTCGTGAAGCGTGACTCGTGGCCCGAATGAGGCGGTATCCTATGAGATGAGACACTCGTTTTTTAAGTATTGACGATTTTAGGTTAAGAAAAAGAAAAAAAACAAATTCTGACACAAGAGAAAAAGGAAAGAGACACTTTGTTGTGAGAGAACGCAATCGCTAAATGAGGTGAAAGAATGACACGGAATTGCTTGCAAATAAAATTGAAAACGTGCGACTTTTTAAGAAGTTTAGCAATAGCTTTTATTATAACATTATGGACTACTCAGGCACATGCAATTCAATTCCCTGACTATTTTCCTCTTGATCCTGTAGGATATGGTGTAAGAACTTATGAATGGACATTTGGACCAAGCGGACAATATACAAGTGAAATTACAGGGACCGAAACAGTACCTTATATATGTGGGGAAATATCAGGTGTAAAAATAACTAATACTATGGGTGTGGAGACTGCAATAGTTTACAACGATGGAATAAATGTTAAATTTTTAGGTGCCGAATCAGGTGTCGAAAAGTATTATGCATCAACGGACCCGTGTCTTACATGTCATCCTTCAGTATGGTCTTTTAGTACCTTAGAGGATGGAATTGTTATTGATCAAGGAGTATATTATTGGGTGAAAAGTGATTTATCGGCCTGGGAGATGGAAAATGATCAGATGATTTTGATAGATATTCAAGATGTAACCGTCTTGCATAGTACTTACAAAGATGCAGTTATTTGGTGGTATCTTGACACAGACAAGCCATTTACACCATTAAATTTTTATGGAAAAGAATCCGATTTAGGTATTACATTACCAACAACTTCTGATACAGCCGGTTACTCAGTCACAGATGTTGAGATTTATGTCTTTGAGATAGGATTAATAGCTGAGGGAGGTATTAGTGCATCTACAGGTTCCTTAAACGATCTCAGCGAATTAAAAGAAATTGCGCCATTTCAGTGCTTGCGTCCAATTCCAGGTGACTTAAATGGCGACTGCTACGTTGATTTTGATGACTTTGCCATATTTGCTGAGCACTGGATGGAGTGCGCTAATCCCTTCGATCCGAATTGCCAGCCGTAAGGACTTAGCTGGTATCTTGGTTGGCTGCGGAGACGCAGAACACTGTGAAAGTATCTGCAGAAAGGAAATTATATAGGGCTGCAAGCTCAATGCGTGCAGCCCTTTTTGTTCGGGTACGCCTGATGGGAAACCCCCAGGACAGGCCTGTGGGGCTAAGCCGCACTTGATATTTTTGGCAGGCTTGCATACAATATGCACCCAAACGTGAGAATTTGACATTTTTGGAGGCTAAGCATGATTAAAGTTCTTATCACAGACAAGCTTGCACAGGAAGGTATTGACCTGCTTAATTCGATGGATGGCGTCGAAGCTGTTGTCAAAACCGGCATCAGTCCAGAAGAGTTGGCTCAGATTATCGGCGAACATGATGGGTTGATTGTCCGAAGCGGGACGAAAGTGACGGCGGATGTCCTGGCTAATCCCGGCAAGTTGAAGGGCATTGCCCGTGCGGGTGTGGGCGTGGACAACATTGATGTCCCGGCGGCGACCCGAAAAGGAATCCTTGTGATGAATACGCCCGGCGGTAATACGGTCAGCGCGGCAGAGCACACCATGGCGTTGATACTTGCAATGAGCCGAAACGTTGTTCCAGCCTGCAACAGTCTGAAATCTGGTGCCTGGGACCGTAAGAAATATATGGGCAACCAGTTGAACAATAAGGTTCTTGGTCTTATAGGTTTGGGCCGGATAGGAATGGCGGTTGCAACGATAGCAAAAGGATTCAATATGAAGATACTCGGCTATGACCCCATTGCGCCGCCTAGTGAAGCTGAAAAAATCGGAGTGGAAGTTATTGATGATCTGGAAAGGATCTTCAGGGAAGCTGACTATATTAGCGTGCATGTGCCGAGAAATGAACAGACATTGAATATGATCGACGCTAAACAGATCGAGATGATGAAGCCGACCGTGCGGCTTATAAATTGTGCACGCGGAGGCATCATCAACGAAGACGCACTATATGATGCTCTTGCGGCGAAGCGTATTGCTGGTGCTGCGCTGGATGTCTACCCGAAAGAGCCTCCTGAAAATACGCGTTTTAAGGAGCTTGAGAATTGTCTTGTAACGCCGCATTTGGGTGCGAGCACGGAAGAGGCCCAAATTGAGGTCGCGGTAGAGGCGGCACGAATTCTTGTTGATGCAATTAAGGGCGGACCAGTGAGAAATGCGCTTAATGCTCCATCTACGACTGCGGCTGTTCCTGTGATTGTACAGCAGTATGCTAAACTTGCGCGGCGAATCGGTGCGCTTCTCAGCACGATCGCACCTGGTCAAATTAAGAATGTAGAGGTTCGATACCAGGGTAGCATCGCGAGTATGGCTGTCGAAGCAGTTACGCTTAATTTTGCAATAGGACTATTGCAGAAGCATTTTGAGATGCCCTTGAATATGGTTAATACTCCGGTGTTGGCTAAGGAGCGCGGCATAAGCATTGACGAGACGAAGAATGCCGAAGCGAAAGATGTGGCATCGAGTTTCAGTGCGCGAGTGGTCACGAACAAGGTTAAGCGCACGGTGAAAGGTTCAGTTTTTGGTGAGACACTTCTGCGGATTATAGAGATTGACGGCTTCAATATAGAAATGACGCCTCAGGGGCCGGTTCTGGTTATATTTAACGACGACAAGCCGGGCGTTATCGGTGCGGTTGGGACTGTTTGCGGTCGGCACGGCATCAATATTTGTACAATGGGTGTAGGGCAGAAGATGGCCGAGCAAAAGGCTGTTCTTGCCGTTAGCCTGGACAAAGAACCTGATGCACAGGCGGTCGAAGAGCTCAGCAAACTCGACTTTGTAAACGAGATATACGTCTGTAAATTAGATTAAATGCCTAACTGCGGGTCGTGTGTGTAAGATAGCAGGAGTGCTTGTTTGCTATTTTGAACAGCCTGTACTTGGTAGGAGGGTAGTGTGGTATCAGTATGGCGGAGAGACTCATAATAAGCATCAGTGGAATGAGAGGTGTTGTTGGGGAGAATCTCACGTCTACAGTTGCCACGGAGTACGGTAGTGCATTTGGCACTTTTTTGAAGGCACAAGCTGGGGGTGAAGATAATAAGACATCAGTAGTTATGGGCAGGGACTCCCGGCCGAGCGGACAAATGCTTGCGTCAGCAATTGCCGCCGGTTTGTGCGCTGTGGGGGTCGATGTGGTTGACTTGGGCATCGTGACAACTCCCGGCGTGGCGGTCATGGTAAAAGACACAAAGTGTGAGGGTGGAATCATTATCACTGCTTCGCACAATCCAATTCAATATAATGGCATAAAGCTATTGCTGGGTAATGGCGGTGCTTTACCATCAGATGTAGCTGAAAAAGTAAAGCGAGCGTTCCTTGAGAAGCGATTTGGTTTTGTTGATTCACGCGGTTGCGGACAGGTTATTACTAACAACCTGACCGATGACACGCATATCGATAGAGTTCTGTCAATTGTTGACCGGGAGGCTATTTCGGCGAAGCAGTTTAAGGTAGTTGTGGACAGTGTCAACGGTGCCGGCGGACGGGTTACACAGAAATTGCTGTCAAGACTCGGTTGCAAAGTCACAGCTATAAACGATGCGCCTACGGGCTTATTTGCGCATCAGCCTGAACCAACTGTTGACAATGTTACTGAACTCTGCGACGTGGTAGAGAGCGAACAAGCTGACATAGGCTTTGCTCAGGACCCTGATGCCGACAGGCTGGCTATAGTTGATGAAACCGGCAAATATATCGGTGAGGAATATACGCTTGCTTTAGCAGCCAAGTACATCCTGAGCAAGCGACCCGGTAAGGTAGCTACGAATCTGTCAACATCGAGAATAGTCGATGATATTGCTAAAGCCGCTGACAACGAGGTTATTCGCACACCTGTTGGTGAGGCCAATGTGGCGGCAGCAATGCTTGAGAACGATTGCGTTATCGGGGGGGAGGGCAACGGGGGCGTGATTGATTTGAGAGTAAGCCCTGTTCGCGATAGCCTTGTTGGCATAGCTCTGGTTCTGCAATTGATGGCCGAGACGGGAAAGAAAGTAAGCCAACTGGTTGGTGAAATCGGTGGCTATTATATGGTCAAGGAGAAATTTGAGGCGGACGAGGCTGAAGCGCAGCGGATTCTGGATTTAGCTAAAAAGAGGTTAACCGACGCAAGAGTAGACACGCGGGACGGCTGTCGATTCGATTTCGAGGATGGCTGGGTGCACCTGAGGGCCAGCAATACCGAACCTGTAATCAGGGCAATAGTGGAGTCAAAAGACGAGCGTATCGTTCAAAAATACATTGACATCATCTTAAAAATACGTAACGAAGTGTTGGGCTAAGCCGGCATGGATGAGCTTAAGCAAGATGTCGCCAGCGAGCAGATAAGATCTGTTACATACATTGGAATGGGGGTAAATCTTGCGCTTTCGGCTGTAAAGATTGTCATAGGCTCGTTGGCTGGTTCGCTTGCTTTGGTTGCTGATGGTATTCACTCTCTTTCTGATCTGGCAACCGACATAGCGGTTTTGCTGGGGGTACACTTGGGTTCGAAAAAGGCTGACCGAAGCCATCCTTATGGCCACGGACGGGTGGAGACCTTCTTCGGTGGGTTGATCGCGTTGATTTTGATTTTTGTAGGCGGGGCGATGGTTTACTATGCAACAATCGCAATAGCTAAAGACGAAGTCACTACTCCACGGGTCCCAGTTCTTATAGCTGCGGTAGCTTCTATTTTTTCTAAGGAGTGGCTTTATAGGGTGACAAGACGGGTTGCGATTAGGTCTCATAGTCCTACACTTTATGCTAATGCCTGGCACCATCGCAGCGATGCTTTGAGTTCGGTTGCAGTGGTTATAGGTTTTGTATTACTGGTGTTTGGTTTCGGACATGGCGACCAAGTTGCGGCAATAGCGGTCGGGCTAATGATTATATGGGTGGGGGGCCGGATAATCGGAGATACATTGCAAGAGCTTACAGAAGGTTCTGCTGACCAGGATACCATTGAGCACATAGAACACATAATCAATGAAAATTCGGCAATTCGCCACTGGCACCAATTGCGGACGCGCATGGTGGGCAGAGAAGTTTTTCTCGACGTGCATATTCTCGTTGACCCGGATTTGAATGTGGCTGCGGCACACGAGATAGCTCAGAATCTTGAAGATGAGCTGGACAGGAAATGCGCCCGGCCGGTCAATATCACAATTCACATCGAGCCTGACATTCCAGAAATGAGAAAATAGACTGCTAAGTCCCACTGCCAAGAGAACTCACTTCCTATCTTTCCAGTTCCACCATTTCAATAATTCGGGGTCGTGCTTTTTATTCGAGGCGTAGTACACCGCACAGCGCAATACATAAAGCATGCACTTGTCAACTGGACTTGCCTTGAACTTGCATAATCTTTTATAAAGCTTTTCAGGGTCTTTGCGCTTAAGTTGCTCGACGGAGCGAATACCAATGCTCTGCAGGTGCTGAGCGATCGCCTTGCCTATACCGGGTATCTCTTTCAACTGTATTGATGCAGTTTTTGCTATTGGCTTAGCCATCAAATGTCTCTTATGGAGCCCCACGGGCATAGCCCGTGGCACCTCCATCTTCGGCGAAACCCGCCGAAGCACATCCACCTGCGCTAAAGCTTCGGCGGATACCCTTCTCGCATTCATCCACGGGTAGAACCCGTGGCTTTCTGCGAAGGCGGGTAAAAGGCCAAAGAAGGTTTTTGTGGCGTGGACCACCACACACAGGACACAATCTCGGACATTTTTTGAAATAGCCGGCGTTATATTTAACCTGGTACATCGCTGCTCTTCTGAAACGCAATTATACAAGAGATATGGCTATTTATAAAAGCTGAACTACGAAGAAAAGGCCTTGAAATTGCGCAAGGATACAATAAAATATGCTGCCTCTGGGGATTGTTTCGAGTTCAGAAAGGATTTTTATTCGGTATGAGTCTTGAAATTTTCTTTAATCCGAAGTCTGTTGCTATAGTTGGTGCATCGAGGCAAAAGGGCAAGGTCGGTTACGAGATCTTAACGAACATGATTAAGGCCGGCTATACAGGGTCAATCTTTCCAGTTAATCCAAAGGCAGAATCAATAGAAGGGCTGAGATGTTATCCTGACCTTGAATCGATAGGCCAGACGCCGGACCTTGTAATAATCATTGTCCCGGCGAAAATCGTTCCGGAGGTTATGCGGCAGTGCACAAAGGTTAGGGCAAAATCGGTTATAATCATTACGGCCGGTTTTAAGGAGGTGGGAGAAGAGGGAAGAAGACTTGAGGAACAGATTGTTCAGATAGCCAAGCAGGCTGGTATCAGAGTCATCGGGCCGAACTGTCTGGGTGTGATTTCGCCTGAGAATAAAATTAATGCAAGCTTTGGGGGTGATTTGCCTGTTGCGGGGTCGATAGGGTATATTTCTCAGTCAGGAGCACTTTTAGCTGCTATTCTTGATATAGCTAACGCGAATGATATTGGCTTTAGCAAGCTAATTAGTATCGGTAATAAAGCAGATGTGGATGAGTTAGATGTTATAAAAGCTCTTGGCTCAGATAAGAGTACAAAAGTGATCGCTGGCTATCTGGAGAGCATCAGCGATGGTAACACGTTTGTCAGAGAGGCTGAGAGGATTTCCTCCCAGAAGCCAATACTACTTATGAAATCAGGAGGCACCGAGGCCGGTGCCAAGGCTGCATCCTCTCATACGGGAAGTCTGGCCGGCGGTGAGACGGCCTATGAGTCCGCTTTCAAACGGGCAGGGATTATTCGATGCAGTTCTATTAAGGAGCAGTTTGATTATGCTCAGGCATTTGCGAGTCAGCCGCTTCCGAAGGGACCAAGTATTGCAGTTATAACCAACGCAGGTGGACCTGGAATTATAGCGGCTGATGCGATAGAAGAATGTGGCCTTACGTTTGCTAAGCCAACTGAAGAGACTATAAACAAATTGGCAACGAAGTTACCACCTGCTGCGAATTTACATAATCCTATAGATGTTCTGGGCGATGCGTTGGCTGACCGGTATGAATTCGCGCTAAATGTCGTTATTGATGATCCGAACGTTGATACGGTCCTTGTTCTACTGACGCCACAGGCGATGACAGAATCAGCGGCGACTGCGGAGGCGATTGTCAGAATAGCTGGTATAAAGCATGGGAAGCCAATATTGGCCTGTTTCTTGGGGGCCTCAAAGGTCGAGAAGGGACTTCAAATTCTGCGTCAAGGTGGAATTCCACAATATGACTCTCCCAAAGGTGCTGTTACAACTATTAAGGTAATGGCCGACTATATGCGATGGCGGTCAAGGCCTAAACGTGTTGTAAAACTGTTTCCGGTTAACCGGCGTAAGGTTGAAAGTATTATCGAAAGACATTTAAGACAGAAGGCTTTTGAAATAGGCGAGGCTGATTCAAAAGAGATTCTTGAGGCATACGGTTTTGTAACACCGAAGGGTTCTATAGCAACCACGGCTGAACAGGCGGCCAATATAGCTGGGCAACTGGGGTATCCGGTTGTTTTGAAGATTTGGTCACCTGACATAATTCACAAGTCAGACGTCGGCGGCGTTAGGGTTGGTCTGAACGGCGATCAGGAAGTCAGAGATGCCTTTGACTTGATGATGTACCGAATACCGAAAAAACGTCCTGACGCTGATATCTTTGGTGTGCTTGTTCAGCAGATGTGCAGGGGCAAAAAGGAGGTTATTCTTGGCATGAATCGGGACCCACATTTTGGGCCATTGATGATGTTCGGAATGGGAGGGATAATGGTGGAAGTGCTTAAAGATGTTTCTTTCTATTTGGCACCATTGACTGCTGAGGAAGCAAAGCAAATGTTGGTTAATACAAAGACGTACCAAATGCTGCGTGGCGTGCGTGGCGAAGAAGGTGTAGACATAGACAAGATAGCTGAAGGATTGCAGAGACTTTCGCAGTTGGTTACTGAATTTCCTCAGATAAAGGAGATGGACATTAATCCATACGTCGTTGGCCCGGAGGGCACGACACCGATTGCAGTCGATGCGAGGATAATGTTAAAAGAGAATTAGTATGCAAGAATTCGATTGGAAAGAAAAATACAAGGATAAAATTAGTACCGCTGCATCGGCTATGAAGCTGATCAAGTCAGGTTATAGTATATTCATTGGAACCGGCTGTGGACAACCTCAACATCTTGTTAATGCTTTGGTCAAACACTCGGATCACATTTATGATGCCCACATTGTGCATTTGCTGACCATGGGGGCTGCACCTTATGCCGATGAGAAATTCCGTGAGAAGTTCAAGATGAACAGCTTCTTCATCGCGGACAACGTGCGCGACGCTCTGCAGAAAGGAATCGGGGATTATACACCGATATTTTTGTCAGAGATACCCGTGGAATTCGAGACGGGAAGGATTCCTATTGATGTTGCCTTAATTATGGTGACACCGCCGGATGTGAATGGCTTGTGCAGTTTGGGTGTTTCAGTGGATATTGTTAAGTCAGCAGCGGCAAATGCCAGATATGTTGTTGCGCAGGTTAACGAGAAGATGCCGCGGACCTTCGGCGACAGCTTTATCCATGTGAACTCTATAGATGTGTTGGTTCCTTATGACGACGATATAATCGAGATACCGATACCAGAACCGGACGAGACACTACGGCGTATCGGTCAAAATATTGCAAGACTTGTTGAGGATGGCAGTAGCATAGAGTGCGGCATTGGACGCATCCCCCAAGCACTTGCTGAGTTCCTTCGAGATAAAAAAGATCTGGGTATTCATACCGAGATGTTCAGTGACTGGATCATTGATCTGGTTGAATGTGGCGCGATAACGTGTGCGAAGAAATCTCTTAATCGCGGGAAAATCGTCGCGAGCTTTTGCATGGGCTCACGCAGGTTGTACGACTATATTAACAATAATCCGTTTTTTGAGTTTTATCCGACTGAGTATGTCAACGATGTCAGTATCATCAGTCAGCATGAAAAAATGGTTGGGATTAATGTTGGGCTGCAAATTGATTTGACAGGGCAAGTCTGCGCGGATTCGTTGGGTTACAAGTTCTACAGTGGAATTGGTGGGCAGGTGGATTTCATTCGGGGCTCAGCTCGAAGTAGGGGGGGCAAAGCGATAATTGCCATGCCATCGACGGCCCGAAAAGGAGAGGTCAGCAGGATTGTGCCGCACCTTACAGAAGGTTCCGGTGTCGTGACAACGCGTGGAGATGTCCACTATGTGGTTACCGAGTATGGGGTAGCATATCTGCATGGCAAGAGCATAAGACAAAGAGTGCTGGACTTGATAAATATTGCCCATCCAAAGTTCCGTAAGGAACTTATTCAGGCGGCTAAAGCTCAGAACTACATTTACCAGGACCAGATAGAGCTGGCGTGGGACGAAGTAAGCTATCCTGAGGAATTGGAGCACTATGATACATTACGCGACGGCACAGAAATATTTTTTAGGCCAATAAAGCCTACCGATGAGCCAGCGCTTGCGGAAATGTTGTATTCGCTCAGCGAGGAGTCTATGCGGACCCGGTATATGACCCGTACAATGGCATTTCCCCACAAAGACGTGCAGCACCTGACGAATATCGACTACAAGAACGATATTGCTATCGTAGGGGTTGTTCCCGGTGTATCTGGAGAGGAAGTCGTTGCCATTGGACAGTACTTTCTTGACCCTAAAACGCAAGCAGCGGAGGTGGCTTTTCTCGTACAGGATGAATGGCAGCAAAAGGGTATGGGGACGTTTCTGCTGGATTATATCACCAAGATTGCCAAACAGCGTGGCGTGAGGCGCTTTTATGCAAAGGTGTTGCCGAATAATAAGCCAATGTTGGCCATATTCCACAATTCTGGTTACAAGGTTAACACTGAATTCGATGGCGACGTTTACAGCATAACATACGATTTGACAGAAGGGGCATAGCAGGAGTGACTTTGACAACGAGCGAGGCCGTTTTTATATATTCTTCGGAGCTGGAGAAATATCGGTATCCACCGGACCATCCCTTCAACACGATCCGGGCTGCGAGAGTGAGAAAGGTGCTGAATTCTATGGGCCTGCTCTCTGGTGACAGTAGGATAGAGGTAGCTCCTGTTCCAGCAGAAAGGATTGTTCTGAAGAAGTTTCACTCGGCACGCTATCTGCACGCGTTGCAGGCTGCCAGCAAAGGTCGTTGGGATAGGGATGCACTTGATATGGGTATCGGGACTTCGGATTGCCCCGTTTTTAAGGGTCTTTATGAGTATGCAGTCCTTGCTGCTGGGGGGACGCTGACCGGTGCAAATCTTATTTTGTCAGGCTCGGCAGATGTTGTGTTTAATCCATCGGGAGGGTTTCATCATGCGGGGCCTGAACGCGCAGCAGGTTTCTGTTACATTAACGATGTGGCTCTGGCGTGCGCAGTGCTGGCTGAGCAAAAAAAGCGAGTTTTGTACCTTGATGTGGACGTTCATCATGGCGACGGAGTCGCGTATGGATTCTACGGTCGCTCGGATGTGATGACCATATCATTTCACGAAAATCCCAGGATGCTGTTCCCTGGGACCGGTTTCGAGGACGAAATTGGCACGGGGCAAGGTAAGGGCTATTGTGTCAATGTTCCGCTGCCTATAGGCACGTATGATGAGGCATATATGAAGGCGTTCAAAGAGATAGCTTTGCCTTTAATTGGTGCCTATAATCCTGACGTGTTCGTTTTTCAGGTTGGTTCCGATGCGCTTGCAGGTGATCCTTTAGCGCATCTGTATTTAACGAATAATATTTACGCGGAAGTTATCGATC
>CAYSPM010000008.1:0-15376 GCA_964432925.1 uncultured Pirellulales bacterium
TTCCCTCTTCTTGCCCAGAATACGCCTGCCTTGTTATAATGTCAACAAACAAAGTACTTGCCCTTTCAAACCAATAACTATGAATAACGAACTCAAAACTACACACGAAGAACAATTCGAAGTCGTCGGCAGTAGCCTATTAGTTCGTGCCCCTGCGAAGATCAATTTGAGCCTACTTGTGGCTGGCAAAAGGCCAGATGGCTTTCACGATATAGAGACTATTATGGCTAAGGTCACCCGGTACGATGAGATTCTCATAGAGCCGGGTGAAAAAACCGGCATTGAACTTATCTGCAAAGGTCCACAATGGGCACCAACAGGCAAAGACAATCTCGTCTATAAAGCCGCACAGACGTTATTTCAGACTTGTGGCAAAACTGCAAATCTGAGAATCACCCTAACAAAGAACGTTCCTGCCGGGACAGGTCTGGGCTCGGCAAGTAGTGACGCGGCAGCAACTCTTCTCGGCCTGGCCAAATACCTGCAACTGGACTTCGACCAGCAAAAGCTGAATGAGTTAGCGGCAGAGCTGGGAAGCGATGTACCTTTCTTTTTGAACGGACCTTTAGCGCTTTGCAAGGGAAAAGGTGAAAAAATCCAGAAATTAACTGAAAATTTTGACTTTTTGGCTCTGTTAATACTTTCCGATGTAACTATATCTACACAAAAGGCTTACGTAAATTACCGCCACGACCAGACCCTTTATAATAAGCTCAAATACCTCATAAACAACTACATTGAAGAAAACAGGATTGATTTGGTGGTGAAAATGTGCGCAAATATGTTGTTACCAAGTTGTTTTGCATTAAAGAAAAGCTTAGCTGAACTTAAAGCGAAGATTGAGTCATTAGGTATTAGGCCTTTGTGCCTGAGTGGGAGTGGTTCAGCTATGTTTTGTGTTTTAGACATCAATGATGAGAAAAGAGCTTGGTCATTCCAACAAGAACTAAGTATGCATACCGACTGCAAAAGCATAATCGTGACTAACAATAGATGGTAAGCTTTTTCAGCGAGGCAATGAAATGAAGATCAGCGAGGTCAGAGTAAAATTAGTAGACAACAAGGACAATAGACTAAAAGCTTTTTGCTCAATAACGATTGACAATGAGTTTGTTGTTAGGGACATTAAGGTCATACAAGGTGGCGGTGGCTATTTCGTTGCTATGCCTTCGAGAAAAATGAGTGACCATTGCGAAAAGTGCGGAGGCAAAAACCATCTTAGAGCCAAGTACTGCAACAATTGCGGTGCACAACTGCAGGAAAACCGAGCAAAAAAGGACGTCAAAGGCAGAATGAAGCTACACGCGGATATTGCCCACCCCATCAACACACAGTGCAGACAGAGAATCCAAGAAAAAGTTATAGAAGCCTTCAAGCAAGAACTGGAAAAGTCAAAACAGCCAGATTATAAGCCGGTCGAGATGGACGAGCCTGACGACGATGTACCCGAAGTGATATCTTAATCAGCAGTAGATATACAGGCTGACACTCATCCTTTACAGGCAACTGTGTTTTTTCAGACACATACTCAGGCCCTTTCAAGTTGAATCTCACAAGTGCGGGGAATGATCCGCCAATATGCACGTACAAGCGGAAAGCCTTTATGTAGTAAGATCCTCCAGAACCTTATCGAGTGCGACATCCAACCGCTCAGTCACGTCATAATTACCCTCTGTCAGACGCCGACGAAGGTCAAGAACCTTCTTCCGGCGTACCTCCGGCAGAGAAGCAATGCGTTTTAGAACCTGCCCGATTGGTGTATTGTGGATGTTTTTGAGAATCTGCTCCATGACAAGGTCTTTGTCTAAGGTTAGATCCTCTTTGGTCTGCTCCTGACGACTTTGATCTTGAAAACGACTCTTGTAACCGGAATCAGGCATTTGAGCTATCTTACCGAATCAGCCCCAAACGAAAGCGTCCTTTCTACCGTACGAGGCCGTAAACCACTATATCTTGTGTGCCCTTTGAATCCTTTCAGAGGCCCAAATCAACATTGATATCGACAAACACCCATCAAAAACTTTAGAAAAGTTTAGCTCTAATAAGCACACCAAGATTGGCTCAAAACAATGCTTTTTCAAGGCCAAATAGCCCTTATCAGTACTGAAAATCCACTTCGCAACTGGGACACTGAGGTAGAATATAATCGATATGAAACTACAATGAAAGTAGGAACAGGTAATCTGCGCAATATACTATATGTAGTGATAGTTGAAAAACGCTGCCCAGAAAGGGTAAAATTCCAAGACCGAAAGGCGCCGAAAGTCCAACTCTATCCCAATTCTCAATAGTAATACTTGAAATCGAGGTCCACATCCCACACATCCGGCAGACCCTTCTTTTTATTCAATTTGACCCTTGTACACTGCAGATTGGCCCAGCGAAGCTGAATTGTGGACAGAAACCTGGTAAATGTGGTCACATCAATACCCTTGAGATTCACCTTGGCACTTTGGCTTTCCTGACCTGCGGATTTTATTATAGGGCCTGAACTGAACTTATAGTCTGTCGGTGGTATTCCGCATTGGCTGGCTATCCTGTCGACGACAATAGCGTAGTCAAACTCGTGGCTGGAATTCCCTGAGTTGGCATAGTCCAGCCTATCGGGATCGAGCTCAAGAATCTCGATCATTATGGCTTGGGCCTTTTTATACTCACCTTTATCCTGATTCCATCGACGTTCCGCCTCCGGCAAATACGCACTCCAAATCAATAAAGGCCATAAGCCAACCAAAAGCGGCACGATTGTGTAGTACAGAACCGGATTTTTGTATATGCTACGCACAATAATTTCTTTCTTATTTACTATTGCAGTTCCAGTGCGATGCTGAAGCTGTCACGTCCCCCTTTAGACTCAAGGTGCCTTGGTAAGATATTGAACTGACCCTTCATCGCTTCGAACAACCGCAGCGTACTTTGTCGACTTGACGTATCCCCGTCAATACTTATGGTCTTGGCAGTTATGGTTATTGAATCTATATTCAGGCCCGTCTGCGCCGCGCATTTGTTAAAAGCTTCGAGCACCAGGGTAAGCTTTGACGATATTGATTTCTCACCTATGCTGCTTATTAGTCCGCTCTTAACGTCTCGGACACGCCTCAGCTCGTTACCGAGTTTCCCGACGGCGCTGACCCTGTCCGGTAGTTTCTGGTTGAGCATAACAGTGCTGTAATCGCGCGATAGTTGGCTGCGCAATCTGCTTCGAATCTTGTTCATTTTCAATAATTGTGTCTGAAAGTACAGGCCAACCACAATCAATAAAACAGTGACAGAAATACTCACGAACTTAAGTATCCTTTGAAGGCGAAGCTTCTTACCCTGGAAGGGCATGAAATCGTTCCTGAAGTTTATGCTTCGGCTTTTTTCTGAATGAGCCAGGGCCGCCCCATAAGCAATAGCAAAATCAACAGGATCGACACAATCAGATAGAGTCTCAGTCTCCACACCAGCCGACTCTGTCAAACCGATTACCTCTGTTTTGACACCCAATTTCTCTTCGAGTTTGTGATAGTCAGTCGAACCGGCAGACTCAAAGACGAAGACACGACCAACTTGCTCGCCAGGAGCTGCCAGAGCCATGGTGGTGAGTACCTCCCTGCTGAGAAGCTCTGCCCTATCCTGTTTCGGACCGACCAAAAATGTCCGCAGCATCGGTGCTTTTTGCGATCTTGAAGAAACAACAAAGTAGCCACGGTCACTGGAAAATATCGCCAGGAAAGCTCCGTCCTGTGCAGATTCGACCAATGACACGTTATGGGAAACAAACCTTGCCAGACAATGGACATCTGGCTCCATTGTCATTGGATCCATACCGTTGCCCTGCAAGGAAACAAGAATGTCCGACAACGTTTTCCTCTGGGCGGTAAAGACGGTCAGTTTTGAGCCGTCTTGATCGCTTGAAGTTATCAGGAATGCAAGCGCATCGTCACTAACGTCGGTAGTGAGCGCTTCCTCTGTATCAAATCGGACCGTTGCAGCAATTTTCTGAGGATCGTTGAATTCACTATGCACGCTGTGGTGCATAAATAAAGAACAATCTAAAGCCACAGCAACTTCCGAAAACCGCAGGTTTCTCTCGGCACAACCCTGAGCTATGAGGCTTGCCAAAGTCTGGGGATTCTGTTGCTCTTGATCTTCAAGAACCACACTAAAGCATCCCAAAAGCTCTCTCTCACGGCCTCGGATTCCCAGACAAACCACGGACGCATTACCTGTATTCAAATGAATCCCCAAATAGTTCCGACGTTCCACTTAGAAAAATCTCCCGATATTATCTTGTAAAGTACGTCGCTTTTATCAGCCAAGGTAAACCGTGTCTAACATGCCGTTCAACCCGGGACCACAGCTATCCGGGCCACCTTATCGCCTTCTTTGGTTATAGCTGCCACAGCCGATGCTTTCGCTACGCCGCTTACGGCGGTCACTTTGATCGTGAAAAAGCTGCTCGTCGTTGTAATGTAATCCTCGCATTTTTTGATAGAATCAGAGTAACTTAGTAGCGACCTTCTCAGATCGTCCAAATCTGCAAATGGCTGCACGCGTCTACGCTGAATTACCTCTTCAGCGATTTTCGGCGCATCAGACAAACCTCCAAAAGTAAAAGCTGCCTCAAGCACGTGCCGTGGTGCCGTATTTACGTTAACTTTCGTGCAGGCCCACCTACTGATATATTTTAGAGCTGACTCTTTTCTACTTTCGCTAACTATGGTTGGCCGAGCAAGCATCTCGGTATCGATAAGTGAACTATGAAAAAGCCTTGCAAAATCAGCATTTTGTCTGGCAAGCTGATTAGCGACAGAAATTGTCTTACGGCTTCGCCGCTGTCGGGCAGACCTTTGTTGCCGAACGGCAGCGCGGCCCTTCTTTGTGCTCTGTTTCGATTTGCTCTCTTCTTTGGAGTCGTTTTTAACATAAGTTGATATCGGTTTGAATTCGAGCTTGAATGGCTTTATTTGGCTCACCTCTTTTAGTTGTTTTTTCATTGCACTAATCTCATTAGTTCCGAGTCTCATCCATTCACAGAAAGTCTCGAATCCCGCCTCAACTTCGAGTTGCACATTCTTGTCTGTTAGCAACATCCAGCCGAGCGGATATTTTGCGTTCTCATCCTCAATTTCAATTCTCAATTTGGCAGAACCAATCTCAAACTCTATAGGCTCAGTCACATACGGCCAAGGTGGGCCATACGGACCGCTTATGACGATAGGAATGAATCTACTAAGCTCATCGGCCTCGTCTGCATCAGAGTCACTGATGTCATTGGTATTGCCATAGCTATCGAAGTAGTTTGAACCAGTTTTCTTGGGTATGCCATTATATGTAGTACTTTCAGATAGAAGATCCTGGTACTCCTGCTCGGAAAGAAAAAACAGGTCGGAAAAATCCGGCTCATTTGGACGGCTGATAAGTTCAGGCTGCAAATCCTCTAATGTGGCAAGCGCATATTTCAATGCCGAATCACAACCGTAACGTGCCTTGCAGTAATCCATAATATACTGCTGGCGATGACGCTGGGCGGCAACGCGATTGGTTAAAGTATAGCCCAATGTCGATAAAACGACCAGCACCACAAGCGTTACCAGCAATACGATACCTGCTTTATTTTGGCTGCTGTGATTGTTTAGATGTCCGTGTAGTTTGCTCATTAGTCTCATCTTCTTCGGTCGAGAACATCTCGAATCCTATTCTTCGAGTCCTGTCGATAGCTATTGTTCGCACGATTTTGTTTTCATCCGGCACATCGAGTGTGCCACTGACCGTTTGGAAAGGCTCTGCAAACGAGATAGTCACAACAATCCCAGGCGGCATCACAGAACTCGTCCACCTATTCTGTAAAGCTTCTCCCCTCGGTACCTGGATCCGAAAATTGGTAATGCCTGCACAAATCGGCACAAAGGAGTACCTTCTCTCCCAGCTTTCTCTATTTTCATCAAGCAGTTTGTCATCCGGAACCATACCGGTATGGCTGCGGTACAGAACCAGGCTATTGACGTCAGTATCTACATTACCTTGCCAAACGATCTCTTCAAATGTCTGTTGCTCGTTTCTTTTGTCATAGATGCTCTTTACAATTCTCAACTGTGCCGTAGCAAAGCCTTTCTCAAACTTATTCACCACGCTAATCTTAGTATCGGCACCAGGTGCGATTATCTTGTCGAGGTCTTCGGCGATTAGCTGAATAACTATTTGGGGAAGCTGACTATTGTCCAACCTTTGTAGAATTGCCGTCGCAGACTGCTCGGCCCGGCTGTAAATGCCCAACACAGCCGCTAACACCATAGCTCCAATCGTCAGGGCTGCGAGCACCTCAGCCAGTGTAAAGCCTGACCGAACATCGGACATTTCGGCTCCTCTTGCCACACTGTATGAACACAAACTCATCATCTAAATAAAGTCACTTACTTGCTTCTCGACTTAATAAGCTCCATGATTTCATCGAAGTCCATATTTTCAAGTTCCTCGTATGTCAGACCTGTGGCAGGATCTACCTCGTCCAAAGAATTCTTTTCTTCGGATCGGTCCTGTTCATCTAAGTCGTACTCTTGGTCTGTTTGTTCTAACATATCCTTAATAGAACCAATTTGAAGATTCTTCTGCTCATCACTAGGCTTGCCATCGCTGGCCCGGTACAGATCGAGGTTAGTCTTGATAAAAGCGCCATCTTCGGTAGTAAGCATGCCGTCTTCGATCCACTGCTCGATAGTCTCGACGTCAACGCCGGCATAGTCCGCGGCTTCCTCGACAGTCTCGATGACCTCGTCATCGGCCAATAACTCCTCTTCTGTTCCCTGCTTTTCCTCTATGATCTGCATCAGTTGTTGTTTCGTTATGTTGGTCAACCAGTGCGTCAGTTCAACTGTCTGAGCTTGGCCTTGTGTATCCTCATATTCAGATGAACAGACCGCCCTAACCCACATTCGGTTCGTTAGTGGCTCGTAGAACGTTTCAACGACTGTTTGCCATGTAACGTTAGGATATTTATCACTACTGCCATACTCAACATTTTCTTTCAACGAGCTTAAAGCAAGCAGTCTCTCCATGTTCTCCCGTGCAACTTCGAAGGCATGCATGCGGAGCGTCGAATTCGTTGCCGAGGCTACACAGCGATTGATAACAACCAGCACACCTGAACTGAGAATCGCCAATATGATCAAGGCAACTACTGTTTCTACTAAGGTAAAACCTGTGCTTTTTCTATTTGACGCTTCGGCAAGCATATCACACACTAAATATGTTCAGTCAGCACAACAGCGTGATGCTCTCATGCTCTCGGTTTTAGAACGGCAATTCATCTTTAGCCTTAGGCACAAGAAGTTCGACATCACCTTCCATCAATCGGGCGATTCTATCCAGTCGGTTGACCACAACAGAGTATGGTTGTTCGTCCTCGTTAAGCAGGACGATTTTCCCGCCGTACTGCCAACCAGCGTGTCCTGCTCTGAACTTTGCTCTGCCTTCATTTGTGAAGTCGCCATCGTCGAACTCAACATAAGCGACCCAACAGTTATCTCCAAAATCACCTTCGACGATAATCTCTTCTTCTAGAACTTCTGATAGATCGGGCGTTGTAATCTCCCGAAGCAGATAGCTTTGTTCGGTTAAATCGATAATTACTTCATATCTTCTTTCACTCTCGGCTGCTGCCGAGGATGCCATTTGCACCGTTGAGACAAAGTCCTGCAACTGTGCCCTAAATGTATTTTTTCTGATAATACCGAAAATGTTTATCTGTGCCAGAAGCACAAACAGCGTTATTATCATGATAACAATTATCAGCTCAATCAGCGTAAAGCCACATCTTGTATTGCGTATCCGTTCTCCGCAGCAGCGCTGCTGCGAAGGATGAATTGCGTATTGCGTATTGCGTACATCTGATTTTACACGTATCACGCACGCCTGCCCTGAGCAAAGCCGAAGGGACGCACCACGCACGCCTGCCCTGAGCGAAGCCGAAGGGACGCAATCAGTATGCATCTGTACTGAGCAAGTCGGCATCATAATCCTCACCGCCCTCTTCGCCGTCGGCGCCCAGGCTTTTGATTACAAATGGTTTGCCGCTCTCCGGGTACTGTTCATAGATGAAATCGTTCCCCCAACCGTCCTTCGGCAGGTCCGTGGTTTCAAGGTATCCGCCGGGCTGATAGTTTGGGGCATCCTCTAATGGCTCAACGAGAACCAAAAGCCCTTCTTCCTCAGTCGGGAATCGACCGGTATCCATCTTGAATTGGTTAATAGCATTGTGCAAAAGCCTTAGGTTTGTCTTTGTGGTCGTGACTCTTGCTTTGTCTGTCTGGCCGACAAAGTTTCGCACAACCACCGCCGCCAGCAACCCCAGGATGATTAGTACAGCCATCAACTCCACCATCGTGAAACCGGCTCTATCGTTTCTTTTTTGTTTACCTTTCATCTTCATATAGGCTCCTAAACGAAATTATCAGATTTCAAGTGCTGATATTTTCAAGATCGGTAATATCGTTGCGTATGCGATTAGGCCAATTATTGCCGCCATTACAATTATAATAATGGGTTCGATTGCAGCACTGAGGCGTTCAATGACTAAGTCGGTCGAGGCCTCAAGATTGTCACTAATGTTTTTCAGCATGATTTCCAGCTCACCACTTTTTTCTCCCACAGCGACCATGTGGGCAATAGCGGGATCGATAACTCCGCTGTCTCTAAGCGGCGTGGCAATATCGGCTCCAGCAAGAATCCGTTCACGAGCCTGCTGTATAGCTCGCTTCATAAGGCTGTTACCGGTGACTTCTGATACTACACGCAGCGATTCAGCCATAGCAAGGCCTGAATTGAGCAGCGTTGATAGTGTAGAGGCAAAGCGTGAAACAACACGCTGTTTTATGAGCGGTCCGAACAAAGGCAAAGACAACAACAATTTGTCTCTCAAGTACGCACCACGGCTCGTCTTCAAAAACCTTTTCACACTATAAACGATCACGAACAAAACTCCAATAACGACGAACAACCGCCAACTGGTCAACACCGTCCCCACGTACATAAGTTGCCGGGTAATCCAGGGCAATTCCTGCCCAGCCCGCTCAATCTGCTCGCCGATAGTTGGGATAACCTTGGCTGTCAAAACAAGAATCGCGAAGATACAGAAGAGAATCAGGACGACCGGATATATCATCGCTGTGATGACCTTCGATTCAACGCGCTGGCGTTTTTCCATGAAGTTGGCGATTGTAGTGAGGCTTGTTCCCAGCGACCCGGTAACCTCACCGACCCGGACCATACTAACGTATATGACGTCAAAATAATCACTGTAATCTTTCAGAGCATCGGTAAATGATTCGCCCGTGACAACACGGTCTCGAATGTCGGTCAGGGCATTTTTGAACCGCGTATCGCTCGTCTGCACAGTAAGAACTGAAAGGGCTTCGGTCAGCTTGATCCCTGAACTAAGAAGCGTTGCCAGTTGTTTGGTAAAATCTATGATCTGGCTCTTACCGGTCTTGGTAAAAAGGGAAAATAGTGCAACCCTTCCTTTAGTTCTTGAGCTGATTTCTGTTATCGACGAAGGGTGGATGCTCCGAACACGCAAATGTTTGCGGGCAACGTAGGGGCTTTCAGCAGTAATTGTACCCCTGACCTTTTTGCCGCTTGCTGCTATTGCTGTGTAATGATATCTCGGCATAAATAGGGCTCGTAATCAGAAACTGACTGGCAAGGGGCAAAGGCACATAGGGACAAAGATTCAATCCCTAAGGGACTTTGTTCCTCTGACACTTTGTGCCCATTGCTCTTTAATATTTACATTCTAACTTTCACACTACATCCGCCTGCGTGACTCTCAGAACTTCGGAGACAGTTGTTGTCCCCGCAAGCACCTTCCTTGCACCATCCATTCGCAGCGTTTGCATCCCTGCGTCAAGTGCGATCCTCTTTATTTTACCGGCAGTTTCTCTCCTGTATACAAGCTCCTGGATTTCTTCGTTTATTAACATTAGCTCATAGATGCCGGTTCGGCCGCGATAGCCGGTTTGAAAACATTTTTCGCAGCCTCGTCCGACATAGAACTTTGCGCCGTTCTTAGCGGCCACTTCACCCAGACCAAGCTCTTTCAATTCGTGAGCGGAAGGCTCAGCCTCTGTTCTGCAATCCGGGCACACTTTTCGTACAAGTCGTTGAGCAATTATAGCAATCAAGGATGAACTAACCAGGTACGGTTCCACACCTAGGTCCAAAAGTCGACTTACCGCACCTGCTGAGTCATTGGTGTGCAGCGTACTGAAAACCAAATGGCCTGTCAGTGACGACTGTATCGCCATCCGTGCTGTTTCGACATCTCGAACCTCACCGACCATTATCACGTCCGGGTCCTGACGCAATACATGCCGAAGCGACGTCGCGAAATTCATTCCTTTCTTGCTTGCAACTTGAATCTGGCTTATCCCTTCGAGCTGGTACTCAATCGGGTCTTCTATCGTTATGACGTTCTTCTCAGCCGAATTGATTCTGTTAAGGCACGCGTAGAGAGTCGTGCTCTTACCGCTACCTGTCGGCCCAGTCACAAAAATCACGCCATGCGAGCGGTCCAGCAGAGAATCGAATGTTTTCAAATCGTTTTTCCACAGACCAAGCTCATTCAACCCGAACAGCCCTGTACTTTTGTCAAGGAGCCTCAGCACGCTGCGCTCGCCGAAGCTGGTTGGAACAGTGCTTATACGTAGATCAACCTCACGCTGACCCAACCGTACGCTGCATCTACCATCCTGTGGAAGACGACGTTCCGCGATATCCATGCCTGCCATAACCTTGATACGAGAAATAATCAGCGGCAATACATTTTTGTTCAGGCTCAAAACGTCGTACAAAATGCCATCGATACGGTAGCGAATCTGAATCTTCGATTCATAAGGATGAACGTGAATATCGCTCGCCCTTAATTGGAGAGCACGAAAAAGAACGTCATTAACAAGTCTTATAACAGGAGGACGATTCACTACGTCGAGCAGGTCGTCCGAAGCAGATACCTCGTCGATTATTTGGTCGAGGTTTTGCGAGTCAAGTTCCTCTGCTACTTCCTCTATGACTGTTGTACGCTGCTCGTATGCAACATCTATAACGGACGTGATTATAGCACGAGTGGATACCGCCGGCTTGACCGCAAGGCCCGTCATCTTTGAGACGTTATCCAGAGCATTAACATCCAACGGTTTGGACAAGACAACCGTCAGTTCTCCGTTGTCGATATCCTGCCGTATACCGATAAGGTAATGGTGCTGGGCGTAGGTGGCAGGAACCGCTTCTACGAACTCGACTGGCACAGCCTTTTCGGAGATTTCTGGCAAGAACTCCCAGCCCAGCGCCTCAGCAAACAGCTTTAAGACGGCATCTTCTGTAAAGTATGGGCAGCCAAGCAAAATTTCGTCGAGCCGCTCTCGGCGGCTGTTCTCCTTGAGGAACTTGGCCAATTGCTCAGCATCGACCAAACCTGTACGTTTTGCAGTCTGTATCAGCAAGTCCTTCATGCGAGTACCAATATTGGTTAAATGGTAATTAGTTAAATGGTTAAATAGTTACCAGTAACCAGTTACCAAATCAGACTAATGAGCTTCAAGCACTTTAACCGGATCTAAAGGGTTTGGTTTTATGCCGGGCCAGTCCTGATGTTCCTGGAACTCCATCTCATATCTTTCAAAGGCCATTCTGTTTTTGTCTGATATACGTTCCAGGTCGGTCAGCCCTGCTGCCAGTGTCTCAGCCGGCCTTATGATCTCTGCTTTGACAAACACATATAATTTTCTTTGCAGGTCGTTATTGCTAACAGTTCTGAAGGCTCCTCCGATGATAGGCAGGTCACCCAGTATCGGCACTTTCGTTCCACCTTTGCTCTGATTCAGCTTCAACATTCCGCCGAGTATTATGGTGCTGCTGTTGGGAACTGTAACAATAGTATTGATTTCGCTGCTGGTTGTGTCCGGCGGTTTGTCTCCGGTTATTGTACCGAAATCCGACCTCGTCAATATGATGTCCAGCCGCAACAAATCTCCTTCGCTGATATGCGGCGTAATATCGAGGGTTATTCCTGCATCGTATCCTTCATAGTCGACCGCCGTTTCTATCACAGTAGTTTGCTCTCCTGCTCCACCTGTGGCCAGCGGAATTGAAGATCTCTTTGTGACATAAGTCGTATCCGTTGTTTGAATCGTACCTGTCGCGTTATCATTTACGAGAATCTTGGGTTTAGCCAGAATCCTACCGTAGTTTTTTTGCTGCATAGCGTTAATCAAAAAGTTTATATGCTTATCGCCATAGTAACCAGTGCCGATCCCTTTGTTGGAACGCAGATCGTTGAATTGGCTAAACCCGCTTTTAGCGAGATTGCTGATTATATTGGGATCAATAACTCCGGCTAGGCCGGAAGAAGCTGCCAAATTGGGGAAGCTGGAAATCACGTCAAGGTCAAAACTGAACTCGTCAGTTTTGGAGACTTCCACAAGCGTCACATCTATGAGGACTTGTGGCCTTCGTTTATCCAACTGCTTTATCAGATTCGCTATCCACTCCTGGTTTTTCTTGCTGGCATAGACAATCAGCGAAAAGGTATTTGGGTCCGGCACGATCGTTATCTGCTCTTCCTTCCTTATGATTCTCTCAATCTTGCCCTCTTTGTCTGTGACCGTTTCTTCAATCAGGCCCTTTAACACCTCTGCCAGATGGCCTGGAGACTGGTTCTCCAGCGGATAGAGCTTGTAGGGTATCTCCTCTTCTTCGGTCTTACGATCCACATATTTGATTATTGTCTCTATCTGAGCATGTTGCTCTGCCGTTCCGTTCACCAGAAGTGAATTAGTCGTTTCAATTACGACCACCTGTGGCTCCTCTACAAGAGCCTCTTCGGTCTCTGTCATTTCGGCAGTTCGTGTTCGTGCCGCTGCAGCTCGTGCCGCCGATTGAGCTTGGGCAGATGTGGCCGCAGGTGTTCCTGTGATTCGCGAAGAGGTAACCGCAGAACCACCGATTATTTCAAGCTCTTGCAGATTCTTCTTAACCTCCTCTGCATCCATGTGTTCGATCTTGTACAGTTTTAGTGTTCGCATGTCTTGCTGCTCAACGTCCAGTGCGTCAATCAACTCATCAACAAGTCCCAACTGCTCTTCAAGGCCAATCATCAGAATACGGTTGGTTCGCTCATCAGCATCAAGATAAACACTCGGTTGGGTTGGTTCAGCCGGTTGTTGTCTTGTCCGAGCTTCTCTGGCCCTTCGAGCTGCGAGTACTGCTGCTCTTCTTTGCGCCGCAGTCATTCCTGGTCTCACTGTCGGTTGCTCCGGTTCGGAGATAGTAATCGAGACCGTGCCCATTTGTTCTGCGAGTGTCTCTATTTTAGGAGCCAGAGTCCTTGCCATCGTGTATCGTAGCTGCCTGAACCTGAATTTCCTTGGCTTGCCGGGCTTATCGATCATCTCAAGAAGCTGTTCTACACGGCCCATGCGATACGTATAGCCTGTAACTATGAGCGTGCCTGTCTCCGGAATCGACGAGACAGCCGCACCGAGCTTCATTTTGCTTAACATGTTTTCCGCGTTGTCCGTACTTACGTGCTGCAATTCAAAAACACGTGTTACAATTCCATCCCCATGCTCAATCCCAGGGGTCTCCGGTCGCACCAAAGCAGGGTCGATATCTAAAGCCTCCTGCACAGGTACAACTGTCACAAGATTACCTTTGCGAGTCATCACAAGCTGTTTGAATTTCAACACAGATTCGAGTAACGGATACAGATCCTCAACCCGAAGGTCTCCACGAAGTTTGCCGTGAAGCTTCAATGTCACTTCCCCCTTGACGTTGGCTGGGTCGTACATATAGGTCAGGCCAAGATACTCGCCAACCAGACTTAGAAGGTCAACAACCTCAAGCTTTTCAGGCAGATTCAACTTTAGTTCTTTACTTCCGTTGGTAATCGGCTTAGGCTCATAGCGCCGCATGTCTGCGGCTGCTTCAGTAACTTTGGGTGTCTCATCAGCGCTGTTCTCGGGCACAGTTACATCGTTCTGCTTAAGTTTGCTTTCTGTCTCCGGTTCCTTCACGGGCGCCGCTGCAGGTTCTTGCTTTGGCTCCTCCACAGGCTCCGGCTTGAGCTGCTGCTCGGTTTCAGGCTGGAACTTCGGCTGCGTTTTTTTTGACTCAGCCATACGTTCAGGCTCTATCTGGGAGTTTGACTGCAAGTTTGGCTCGAGATGGCGCTGCTGCTCTTGTTGAAGAGCAGCAATTTTTGCTCGCAGATCTTGAGCCTTAAGCAAAGGCTTTGGCTCCGGTGTTTCTTTCTCTGCCGAGGGCTTTGGTACATTAAGTTCCACCGCCTGTGGCACTTCTGCTAAACGCGTTGGGGGGGGTTGTGTGTTCCTTACCGTCTCTTCTGCCAGCAAAACAGATGAGTTCTCTACAACGGAAATGATTTGTTGCAGCTTACTAACAGGTGCAATTGTCAAGACCACGTTATTGTGAATGTCTATAATCGCCTTGGTGGGCGCGCTATCATCCGGTGGATTAGCGAAGCTACCAATTGATATACTTCCTACTGCTGCCGCAATCTGCTCATTGGCTGGAAGATTCCTGACCGTCGAGGCTGGAGCAAGCTTCTCCACGACGAAAAGCTCTTTAGAATCGACGACCTTCAATACAACGATCGCCTTAGCAAGTTCATCAGGCTGGGCAGTTACTAAGAGTGCATTAGTATTGGGGATCTGTGAAACAGTGCCGAGCTTGAGCTCAGAAAGGTACTGCCTGCCCCGCTGTGCCGATATGTATCTTAACGGGAAGAACTTGTGTCTAACAGTCCCGGATGCCGTGGATTGCTCAGCAGCAAAAATGCAACTGTTGAGTAGGAAAAAACTTAATATCAGAATTAGAGTAAAAGTTTTACTCGAGTCCCCACGACAAAAACGTCGTTCCATCACCATAACTTACCTCGCAACATAGGGGGGGTCCCATTTTGCGGAGACTTAAGTGCAAAATGAATGCACATTTCTGGCCCCAGCAGTGAATGCGAAAACAGAGACCCTTATTAAACCAAAAATCTGCACTTTCCATACGATATAGGTTCAACAAACGCTAATGACAAATTCTCATCTATCTAATCAGACATAGAATCAACCCGAAAGTTCCCATGCTGTACAAAAAAAAACGCCATTTTCAGCACTGATAGGGCGGAGAAACCCACCTGTTCCAAACAGACTAAAGATCGTCCATCCCGCTGGATAGAGGCCGATATAATCGTAGTATTGAAAATCAGCGAGTGTTCAATCTCTGAATTCCCTGCCTGATGTATGGAAGATCAGCACAATACAGAGAAAAATGCGGTTTTCAGTCCTATAAGTAACACTATATTGCAATTGGAATTTAGCTAATTCTT
>CAYSPM010000008.1:15476-34189 GCA_964432925.1 uncultured Pirellulales bacterium
TATTTTATTTGTTGGTAATAAGAATGTGCTGCTCTGATGGCCATGACTGGCTATTATGGGCTTTGGTTGGGTTCTTCTTCGATATCCTTCAACTTTTTACCTAAATCGCCCAGATTTTCAGCCTCCTCGGCGCTCACACGCGGCAATTTTAGGGTGGAGACTAATTCCTCCATAAGTGCAGCCTTCTCCTCGGGGCTTGGCCCGGAATCGGTTTTGTCGGACTTGAAACTTTTCTGCAATCCTTTGAGCCTGCCGACGAGCTCTTCCAAGGCTTCGCTATCCTCGGCTCCAACCTGAGGATGCGAGCTACGTGACCTATTTAGGCTCCGCCTGTCTGCTATGGTATCGCCACTCTTGCCTGCGCCAACCAAGGTGGACGGCACAGCTTTTTTTCTGTCTATAGCTGAAGAAAAAGGTAATTCGCCTTCAAGAAGATTCGTCCTCGCCGGTTTCTGAGCAACCTCTATCTCGTAAGTCCTTTGGCCATCTCGAATAACTACAAGGCCGTCCTTAACCTGGTCGACGATAAGATGCCCTATCTCGCTTGTTTGTCTGACCCATCGCAAACCTTTGCCCGGCTCATCAATAAATGCAAGCGACTGTTCAGGATTTGATGGGAAGAAGCTCGTCCCCACGAGCGTAAATTTGGCGGAGACGCTTTCAGGTCTGGGTTTGATGGCATTCGGAGAACGACGACCGTTAGCTACCGGTCGGGACTTGGCAGGCGGGTTCAAATACAACGCGAAGGTTTCCGCCTGCTTTACAAGCGGGGAACTCTCTTGACCACCGGTATTTTTATTGGCAGATGCGCTATTGAACTGCTCTACAACGGTGGGCGAATTGATGAAACGCTCAGCCTCTTCGTCACTACGCGCACCGAAAACTACCGGGAAAACTAAAAGTATACCCGCAACGATGACTGCCACTATGCTCGTTATTCGTAACGTCTTTATCATAAATCTTCAGAGCCTCTTACTTTTTCGACACTGCTGGGAGCATTAGGTTCCATCCAATGCACAATTTTTTCCAGGTAAATTTCCTCACTCCCAGTATAGTCGACGCTCTGTTCGGGCGTATGGCAATCTGTACAGGTGGATTGAGGTTCAGTAGTCCATGCTTCTCCAGAGGTCCTAATATGCTCTGAGCCGGGACCATGGCAGTTCTCACACCCGACGTTTTTAAGGTGGTCGGTCTCGCCAGGCCAGACAAAGCCGCTTTCGTAATCCATTCCCACAACATGGCAAATAACACATTCGGGATCAAACTGAGAACCGACCTCCTCGAGTGTAGCAAAAGCACCTGCATGAGCTTTGCTGCCCCACATTTCGTATTCGTAACTATGACATTCTTGACAGGCTTTCGAACCAACATACTCCAAGCCGTCTGATAACGGTAAACGAAGATAGGTCTCTAACAGCCTGCTTTCCTCCACGAGCCGTTGGTAGTGCTTATACAACTCAACCAGCGAGCTATCCAGCGGCAGGTCCTCGGTCACTGGTATGGCAGAAAAGTGCAGCTTCAGTTTGTCTATAGCTATCACCGGAGCATTTTGTACAGCCGATTGCTGCATCGCCGGCATACCAGAATCCAGAGGATTTTCTTCCTGAGGTTGAATTTCCAGCTTGCATACGTATCTGCCGAATCTGCCCACCGAGAACACCAATGGTCTGGCGAACTGCTCGCTGATCATTCTTGGCTCGTCCGAGTCAGCAGGGCAAATTATGCAATCGATCGCCGGCTCATCTTGCGCAATAGAATGGATAATCGCAGTATCGTACCTGTTAAGGATTAGAATATTTAACGCCTGGGCATCTGCCGGAGCGGGAAAAAGCTCGCTAATCTTTTCCGCCGAGTTTATATCAACATAGAAACTAACGATGGTTACGTTCAAAGGGCTAACTCCGAGGAAAAATTTCGCTGCGAGCTTAACCGGCAGACTTATCCCAGTTGGATTGCCTGAACTAATGGCATTGAAAGATATAGCGATTTCGTCTATAAGTCCCAATTGCCGGGCTATCTCTATATCCTCATGGGTCAGATTAACCAGGTCATAGCCAAGCATCCTGAATGCATCAATTATTATCCCGAATTTGATTAGGTCCTGTTGGTTATTACTCTCTACGAATGATCCGGTATCGATGATCAGCCTGCTTTGTTTGGCCACACTGTTCAGTACTGCTGCACGTCTGTCAAGGCCACCGAGTTGCCCACCTGAGCAACCACACGGCTTGAGCGCTCCAAGTTCGCTGCCGGTGACAAAAATAGTCAGGACGTTGACCTGTTGACTCGATTCAGTGGCCTGCTTTTGCGGTCTGCTTGGCAAACACGAAGTCACCGCTATTGCCGCAAGGCATACTGCGTACAACACACTAAGACAAGTTCCTAACCGTGTCATGAGAGCTTGCATGGTTTTTTACAGCGCAAAGTACACGTAACTAAGCCTGGAATTATAGGGTAGGCCGATTTTTTTTATCGATCCGCGACCTGCTGTCAGAGACCGGCTCATGTCATCACGACGGGCGCATCACTTTCTTGAATAAAACCATCGACAAGTAACTGCGAGCTTTCCTCCCCCTTTTATGTTGATGAGCAATTCGTCTGTGAATAAACTCCTATTTTCTTGTTGAGCTGGTGGTGTTATCTGGAGATCGAACTGGTAGCCGTTGCGGACTTTCTTCTGCTCCAAAACCTTTACAGTATTACTCCTTGAAGAAGCCGACTCAATCTCGAAATCCTCATCGTAGTTACTTAGTACCCAGACTGTTCTGTTTATTGGTTTGCCCGGCTCAGCATTGAAAACCATGATCTGAGGTGGAGTAATTTTGAACCTTTTCAGCCCCTCAAAGAAAATTGTGACTTTTTTACATTCTGGATGGCTTAGTCTGATATTGATGTTTCCTTGTGTATTCTCGTGAAACTTTTCTATATTCACATGCGGTCGAAGAACGAATTTTGTTGCTTCTACCGACGCATCATAATCAGCCATTATGCAGCCGCCGGTCGAATCGATGGCCGTTATCGAAAATGGCCTGCTATCGAGACTGACAATTGTAATTTCCGGGACGTTGGGTTCCTGTCCCTTCAAAGAAATCGTAAGCCTTTTAGGCTCATAATCGACCCTCTGCACAATCTTGGCCTTTATATTTAGCATAAGTCTTGGTGAATCCTTATCGTTACTATTGACATAGAGTTTTCGTCTCATCAAACCTGGCCGCGGAGGTGCATTATATTGCACCGTTAGCACGCCACTTTCGCCCGGCTCAAACTCATTTTTGCTCAATTTCACAATAGTACCACAACACCGCTCGACTTTCGTAATCTTCAATGGAGCATCTCCGATGTTTGTGAACTTGAATTCCCCTGTACTGCTTGTCTCAGATCCAACTTCACCAAAATCAAACTCGACCGCTTCAAATTTAATCTTCGGCGCCGGTTTCTCAGCTTTTGGCTCTTTTGCTGCAGTATGGGCGGATGTGACACTCACTTTTTCCCGAATGACAGGTGCCTCGACTTCGGTTTGTACTGTCTCCGACTCAGGCGGACTTGATATTTTACGGTCCTCAGAGGTGGCGGGGTATCCTTCAGCGGAAGTCTGCTCTTGGCAACCAACAAGCATAAGCGGATTGACTAAAACCAGAAGACATAAAGTCATAATTGTGATATTATGCATTTGGTTTGTTATTTTAGCCGTAATGATGGTATTGCGTCTCATATCTTTGACTCCAAAATTCGACCATAGTTCCGAGTACCTCTAACAAAGTCCCATTTAGGGAACCTAAAATTCTAATCGAACATACTCCGGAAAGCAAGCCATTTTCAAGGCTTACGACCTTTATCAAAGATAATTTCGGGAAAATCTATTGAAATGTTCACTCAAATCGATAGAATTTGTACAGGCGTATTTGGAGAACTTCAATTATGAAAGAAGGCATACACCCAAAATATGATAAGGTAGTGGTTCGTTGTGGCTGTGGCAACACTTTCGAGACGCGCAGCACAGTGAAGGAAATTCACGCAGAGATTTGCTCTAAGTGCCATCCATTCTACACCGGCAAGCAGAGGTACGTTGACACTGCCGGCCGCATCGAGCGATTCCAGAAGAAGTATGGCAAAAGCTACATAAAGAAGACGGAAAAAGATCAGCAACAATAGCTGGCTTCTTCAATGTTTACAATCCGAGCTCTCGCCCCAACGGTACGGGGACGAGAGCTCGTTGCTGTTTGGACCGAGCGAGGCAGGCTTTGTACGTAGTTCGGTTTGTGCACGCTATATCCGGTTGAGCAAGGCACATAAATCAATGGTTGGCGAAAAAGACAATTTGTTGGAGAAACTCGACGAGATAGAGCAGCGGTACGAGCAAGTAGAACGCCGGCTCTCTGACCCCGCTGTTGCCGGTGACTTGGCTAAGCTCATAGCTCTGTCGAAAGAGCAAGGCAAACTCAGATCGATAGTAGCCAAATATCGCGAGTACAGAACGGCGGTAGCAGGCATCGAAGATGCCGAACAGATATTGAACGATAACACCGCTGATGATGATTTTAAAGCGTTGGCGCAAGAAGAGGTTCTCACCCTTCAAGACAAGAAAAACGCGTTGTTTCAGGATATCCAAAACACCTTGGTAATGGCCGATGACATGAATGTCGATTCGGTCATAATGGAAATTCGGGCAGGCACAGGCGGCGAGGAGGCAGCTCTATTTGCACGAGATCTGTACGATATGTATATAAGATATGCTGACGCTCACAAATTGAAGGTCGAACAGCTTCACTTCAGCCCGACAGAGAAGGGCGGGTTTCGTGAGGTAATTTTCAGCGTCAAAGGTGATAGTGTCTGGTCGGACTTAGGCTATGAAGGTGGCGGCCACCGTGTTCAGCGAGTGCCCGAAACGGAATCCCAGGGCAGAGTACATACATCCGCTGCAACAGTGGCAGTGCTGCCCGAGCCGGAAGAACTGGATATCCAGATCAACCCGGATGATGTCATCGAGCACGTTAGCAGATCCAGCGGACCTGGCGGACAAAACGTCAACAAGGTCAGTAGCGCCATCAAGCTCGAACACGTCCCGACCGGAATTACGGTCAGCATGCAGGATGAGCAAAGCCAGCACAAGAATCGGGCAAAAGCGTGGCGAGTCCTGCGAAGCAGGCTCTACGAATACCATGAGAGCAAAAGAAGGGCCGAGCGTGATTCACAGCGCAAAAGCATGATCGGCTCCGGCGACAGATCTCAGAAGATCAGGACCTATAATTTTCCTCAGAACCGAGTTACAGACCACAGAATCAATTTGTCGCTGTACAGCTTGGATAAGATAATGGCCGGCGACATAGATGAGTTGCTCACGGCCCTGAAAGAGCACGACCGGCAAGAGAGATTGAAAAACCTCTAACCGTACCCAGAGATAGCTAACTCATATCCACGGCAGGGTACAACTGGCAAAACGCGAGAGATGAGATGATTGTCGTCGTTACGGGCATGGTTGGCCTCGATAAGAAAAGCTATCTTCAGAAGGTCTGCCAACTCTCAGCGCAGAGGCAAAAAGAGGTCATGCTATGTAATGTCGGCGACATGATGTATGCCGAAGCCCCCGATATCTCACCCGGCAAAATACTGGACATCTCGCTGAAGAGATTAAGTTCGCTTCGCCGCAGCGTTTTCAAAGACATAATTTCAAGGGCCGATAAGGCCCCCAATTTGATTGTCAATACCCACGCAACTTTCCGTTGGAAGCATGGCCTATTTCCAGCGGTTGATTTTGATCAGATGCGCCAACTTAACACTGACATGTACATCTGCTTAATTGACGGCGTAGTCACCCTGCATACGCGTCTTTCAAATGAACATGCTATGGAGCATAGCTTAAAAGACTTGATCGTCTGGCGAGAAGAAGAGATCATTAGCACTGAAATGCTTTGCAAGGGTATCAATGATAAGGTTCCGTTTTACTGCCTGGCTCGCGGCTCGAATCAAGATACTTCCGAGACTTTCTACAAACTCGTATTTGAAGATAAAGTCAAAAAGGCGTATTTAAGTTTTCCGATGACCGCCATAGAAGGCCTGGATGATGTCAGGGCAGATATTGACGAATTTCGCCGACACATAAAACAATTTTTCATCTGTTTTGACCCGGCTGACCTTGAAGAGTCATATTTACTAAATCAAATTGGAAAAGCTGAAAAGCAGGGTCTTCACTATGTTGAAGCAACAGCGTTAGGCAAAAAGGTCAAATTTAATTTGGATGAGGTCAGGCAGATTCAGCGAGACATCAACAGCCAGATATATGCCCGTGATTTCATGCTGATCGACCAGTCGGATATGATAGTCAGTTTTATTCCAGCCCTGCCTGATGGAAGAGCTGCGATATCCAGCGGCGTTGAAAGAGAACTCCAGCACGCACACGAGGCAGCCAAAGAGGTTTACGTGATATGGACCTCAAAACAGCTTCCTTCGGTATTCGTTACGCAAACGGCTACAAAAGTCTTCACCGACTTGGCCTGCGCAGTGCAGTTTTTCCAAGCCAAGGGATCTATTCAAAAATGAATTTCACACACGAGAAAGACTCGGTGTTGCCCAGGAGACAGACTATGATTCGCTGCAATATCTGTATGATAGCTTTGGCTGTAATTTTACCTCTTACCATCTCATCGAGAGTTCAAGCTGGCATTGCCGAGGAAAGGCAGATTTTGGTGGTGCTCAGATTTGATGATTACTCCAGCAGGAGCCATACAGACATAGAAACCAAACTAATCGATGCATTCCAAAAGTACAATATTTCTTGCACATTTGGAGTTATTCCATATGTATGTGCTAGGAACACTTGTGATCCCCGCACACAGGATGTTATCCCATTGACTCCGGCGAAGGGGGAAATCTTAATCAACGCTATTAAAGCTGGTATTTTGGAGGTGGCGTTACATGGTTACTCCCACCAGACAGTTTGTGAAACGAACGGATATACCGAGTTTCATGGAGTCAATTATGATGTCCAATTCGAGAAGATAGCGAAAGGCAAGAGCTTTTTAGAGGAATTGTTAGGTATACAGGTAACAATTTTTATTCCACCATGGAATAGCTATGATTTGAATACAATACGAGCCCTAGAAAAGCTACAGTTCAGGTGCATCTCCGCGGACGTAAATGGTGATGCAGAAGAAACATCTTCCTTAAAATTCTTGCCGAGAACGTGTGGTCTTCCGGAATTACGATATGCGGTCGAATCAGCAAGAAATGTTCCTGAGATTCAACCTATTATTGTCGTCCTCTTTCACGAATATGATTTTCTTGAAATTGATAAGGAACATGGCAAACTTACGTATCGGGAGTTTATTGAGCTTTTAGACTGGCTTACAGCCCAAGACGATATTCATATTCACTCGATTGATCAAACGATTGAAATGGCTGCTGGTTTAGGTGCACATCGCCTCCTGCTACACCATAGACTTTATTATAAACCTCCTTCATTTGTACCACCCTTTTTATTCAGACTCTATTTTCCCACTGGGGTTTACTTGAGCGAAGCTAGCATCGACAATTTGAGACCAAGAAGTATGAAAACTAAGCTTCTTATGCTCACATCGGTTTTCTATCTAGCGATGCTACTGCTGTCTAGTGGTATGTTTTTCCTTGCAGGATTTATTCTGTTCCCCAAGTTGGGACCTGTGATACCATTTGTCAAATATGGTGCACCAACTCTCTTGGTTTTGCTATCAATTTATGCCCTTCGAAACTTAGAGCTTGGTTATAGAGGTGCGATGGCCATAGCGGTAGGTCTTGGCTATTGCATTGGCCTGTGGAGTTGTCCTGCAAAGCCTGGAAAACAAGATCATTTGGAGCAGGAATGATAGTTAATAACAGGATTCGAAAAAGAGTAACATAAAAGTAAACTAAATGACTTTGCCAGAATTGTTTTTCTAATTTTCCATATCTTTGAGTTTCCTATAGATGGGAATTCTTCAAAGAATAGGATACAAGTAGAAAACAGTTTAAATACTGAGCATGGAACATGAAATTTTCAGTTATGAAACTTGTAGGTTGTATTGATCAGACATTGCTTGAGTCCACAGCAACAGAAGGGCAGGTCAGAGAACTATGTCGAGAAGCGAGGGCTTATGGTTTTCATGCGGTGTGCGTGAACGGGCGGTGGTTGTCTTTAGTAGCTGAATTGCTGAATGGTTTGAAGGTCAAGGTTGACGGGGTAGTGAGTTTGCCGTTTGGCGCCGATACTACCAAAATCAAGGTCGCTCAAGCTAAGGACGCGATCTTCGCCGGCGCGGACGAGATAGATATGGTTGCGGACCTGGCCTCAATCGTTGAGGGCGATGCGAGATATCTACGGTATGAACTTCAGGCTATGCTAAAGGTTTGTCGGTCGATGAGGCCGGCTGTACTGTTGAAAGTTATAATTGAATCGGCGGCTCTGAATCGGGAGCAAAAAATCTTTGCCTGCGAGATTGCAAACCAGGTGGGAGTCGATTTTATAAAAACCAGCACAGGGCTTCATCCAACCGGTGGCGCAACAATCGATGACATAAAGCTGATGAAAGAGACGGCTCCCAATTGTAGGATAAAGGCCGCCGGCGGAATACGTACTGCTGAGCAGGCTCTAAAAATGCTCGAAGCTGGTGCAACAAGGATAGGCACCTCTTCCGGCGTTCAAATCATAGAACAGTTCAAGGCAGGACAGATGAAATGACCATAGGAACGGTCGTCGAAACAGATAGCCCAACAGAATGCACACTATACTATAAAAGACTGCACTTGCCTATAGATTTATCTGCTTTGAGCGAGACATTTGCTGCTCTAAAGTCACCCTCGATTCTCGGGGGCAACCCGGCCAAGGCGCATGCGGGTAGATTCAGCTACTGGGCTGCTGAGCCAAGAGAGGTATTTGAGTTTCGGGCCGGCCAAAAAGACCCCTTTGAAAAACTGCATGGGGTCCTAAATAAATATAAATTAGAAAACCCCGCGATAAATCGCGGGGCTAAACGTTTAGCCCCCAAATCCTTCGACCTGGCTCAGGACAGGTTTATTTGGGGGTTGCCTAAGGGCATCTTTTGTGGCGGGTGGATTGGATATTTTAGCTACGAACTTGGAAGATATATTGAACGACTGCCGGAAACAACTATAGATGACCTCAAAATGCCTTTGATTCAATTGTGTTTTTACGATCGCCTTATAGCCTATGACCATATAGAGGGGGACTTTTGGCTGATTGCCCTGCATCTGCCGGGCGATTCGGAAAGCCCAGAAGAGAAAATAGTCGCTCTTGAAGAACGATTTTCCCAAGCCCAAAGAGTTCATCTTTCACAACCTGAATCTTGCGATATTGAGAACATTGATTTTGCGCAAGTTCGATGCAACATGAATAAAGACTATTACCTGCGAATGATTGAGAAAATAAAGAGGTACATCTATGATGGCGATGTCTACCAAATAAACTTCTCACAGCGATTCGAATGTGATTACACTGCAAGGCCGATAGACCTTTTCCACTGGCAGAACCACTACAATCCAAGTGGCTATGCAGCATATATTGACGCTGGGCGCTTCCATATAGTAAGCGCATCACCTGAGATGTTCATAACCATCAATGACGGCATAATCCAGACCAAGCCAATAAAGGGTACTCGCCGACGCGTCTTTGAAACATCCGAAAGCAACCGGCAAGCCAAGAAGGCCAACGACGCTAACTATACGGAACTGCTCGCCAGCGAAAAAGAACAAGCTGAGCTCAATATGATAATAGATCTAGAGCGAAACGACGTGGCCAGAATCTGTGAGCCGGGAACGAGAAAGGTACTTCAGCCCAGGACCATCGAGGCCTACCCGACGGTTTTCCATGCTGTGGCTACGGTTGGTGGACAACTTCGCAAAGACGTCACATTCTGCGACGCTCTAAAAGCAATGTTCCCAGGCGGCTCGATAACCGGTGCTCCCAAGATACGCTCGATGAAAATTATCGACGAAACTGAGCCTACAGTTAGAGCAGTCTACACCGGCAGTATTGGCTTTATCGGATTGGATGGCAATGTGTGCTTGAGTATCGCCATAAGAACAATTATTATCACGAATCAAACAGCCTTTGCCCAGACGGGTGGTGGGATCGTCGCGGATTCTGATCCCCAATCAGAATGGGATGAGACTATCACCAAGGCCAGGGCGCTAATAGCAGGAATAAATAGCGTATAGCGGGGAGCGGATAGCAAACAGGAAAAACCAAAAATTAAAATGCAACATTTTGAACAATAACAAAGGGTGTATTTTATGGTGGAAACAGGAGAACTACAAAAAACAGGCTTCCGCTAATGAGGATCGCTTAGTAGTTTTAGTAAAGCAGATCATTGACAAGACGAATCGCTTAGCAAGATTAGAGAAACAGCTACTATCAGAGGAACAAGAAAAAGTTAAAGGAGAACTAAAAGAATTAGAAAAAGGTTTCTGGGTAACTTTGCCTAAACAGAAGTTAGTGGGCCTCTGTATATTAGCAGGCTTTAGGTGGTGCGGCAGCTGGTTTTGGTGGCATTTGGCTTGTTTACCAGCTCATCAAGTGGCTTGTTATGGGTTTTTACGATTGAACCACGAGCACGAGAGTTAGTAAAAGTGAAAGAGAAACGACAAAAGAAAATATCAGAAATTACATGATGGCGGGTAGCCTGTAGTTATGAAGACAAAATCATTCAGAGACCTCATAGTTTGGCAGAAAAGCTATAAATTGGCGTTAGAAATATATAGAGTAACAAAAGACTTTCCAAAATCTGAAGTCTACGGCCTATCTCAGCAAATGAGAAAAGCAGCCGTATCTGTACCATCTAATATAGCTGAAGGCTACGGTAGAAAACATAAGGCAGAGTATAAACAATTCTTATCTATTGCCTATGGTTCATTGCTGGAGGTCGAAACCCAATATTCGTTAGCAGCAGACTTAAAGTATGTGGGTAAGTGTGAAATCATAGAAAACCTATTAAAAGAAGTCGGCGCCATGTTATATAGAATGCTAAACCCTATCCGCTAAACGCTGTACGCTAAACGCTATAATTATGGAAAAGGTTTTCTTAAATGATCAGTTAGTGGATATCGACAAAGCTTGCATATCAGTTACAGATAGCGGCTTTTTGTACGGAGCTGGACTTTTCGAGACGATGCGTAGTCATAATGGAGTGGTCTTTTGTCTGAAAGATCATCTGGATAGATTATTCTTCAGTGCAAATAGCCTATCGATGAACAACCCTTACGACAAAGAATATCTCATCGACGCCATATATAAGGTCCTGCATGTTAACAAGTTAACCGATGCCCGTCTCCGGATGACACTAACTAACGGCCCAATGGCTAAGTCAAACCAAAGGCCAAGGCCTACCTTACTAATAACCGCCACCAAGTTAGAGCCTTATCCGCAGGAGTATTACAACAAGGGTGTCATGGTCGTTTTATGTCCATTTAGGCAGAACGTTAGCGAACCGACGTATGGGCACAAAACCACAAGCTATTTCTCACGTATGCTCGCGCTGAATTGGGCACACCAAAGAAGGGCTGCTGAGGCTTTATGGTTCACGGTTGACGATCGTCTGGCTGAAGGCTCCATCAGCAATGTGTTTTTAATTAAGAACTCAGCGCTGTATACTCCGCCGATCGAAACGCCGGTGCTTGCAGGTGTCGCCAGAAAGACCGTTTGTCAGATCGCCTTAAGAAATTCCATCAAGCTGGTCGAAAAGAATCTTTATATAAATAATGTTCTTGAGGCTGATGAAGTTTTTCTGACAAATGTAATCATGCAGATTCTGCCGGTAATCAGTGTGGAAAAGCACACAGTAGGCGACGGCAAAGTTGGGCCGATCGCTAAAATGTTATATGAGCGTTTTAATGAATTTGTTAAGGATAATTGCAGGCCAAATCAGTAAAACAGGGAGCGAATATCGAAATGGCTGTGACAACCAGAATGTGATATAAGCTAATGTCCGCTCAAATATCAGATCGCGGTTTTAATATACCGGCCAAAGAGTAGATACAGGATCGTTTCTTGAGCTTTTGCTGATTTAATTTGAGTAACGCCGATGAAAGTAAGTGATATAGCAGTAACTATCGAAAAGATTGTGCCACTGGGGCTGGCACAAAGTTGGGACAATGTGGGACTATTGATCGGTGATCCTGAGCGGGAAGTTAAGAATATTCTGCTGACGATTGATGTAACAACGGACGTTGTTACCGAAGCCAAGAAGCTCAAAACAGATATTATTGTGAGTTATCACCCTGTAATCTGGGACGGTCTGAAGAAGATTACCGCCGACGGTCCAAGTCGTATTGTATACAACCTGATCCGAAATGGCATCGCGGTTTTTTCTATACACACTGCTCTGGATTCTGCCATCGGTGGTGTTAACGACGGCCTGGCGAAGATTATCGGTATTGAGAATGCTAAACCTATTGGTGATTACGTTGATTATCCTGCCAGTGAAAACTACAAGCTCATTGTCTTCGTCCCAGTCGAATCTGTGGGCAGCGTGTCAACCGCCGTTTTCGCTGCAGGTGCAGGCTCGATAGGCAACTACAGCAACTGCAGCTTTCAGGCAGAGGGCACCGGGACCTTTTTGCCATTGCAGGGTGCACTACCAGCTATAGGTGAAAAAGGTAAGCTCGAAAAAGTCCCCGAGGTAAGATTTGAAACGATAGTACCCGAAGAGAGTCTCGATAAGGTAGTCGCCGCAATGAAAAAAGCACATCCTTATGAGACACCCGCATTTGATATTTTTAGACTAAGCAATAGTGCAAGTAGGTTCGGCTTAGGCAGAATCGGCAAACTAAACCAGCCATTGTTCGTAAAGCAGATCATCAGTAGAATCAAGAAGCATACCGGGGCGAAAGCGTTTGGTGTGGTAGGAAACGAAAAGCGATTGTTAAAAACAGCCGCGGTTTGCGCAGGCTCATGCGGTAAGATTGTCAATCAGGTGATAGCCGCGAAGGCTGATCTGTACGTAACCGGCGAATTGAAACACCATCATGCGCTTGCCGCGCAAGAAGCGGGCGTAACCTGTATTTGTCTTAGCCATACGGTCTCGGAACGATTCTTTTTGAAAAAATTAGCCAGGCAATTGCAAAGCCGGTTAGGACAAGTGATAATCAAGATAAGCAAAAAAGATGCAGACCCCTTTAGGTGGAAGATTCTATGACAGAGAAGCAAATCAACAAGCAGATGTCCGATGAACAATATACCGAGCCTTCACAGCAGGACTTGGATTCCAGCTTCACTGACGGTGACATGACAAGCACCGAAAACGATAGCCAGACTCTTGACGAGGTCCAGGATGACGACGAAATGAGCCTCGCCATACAAAATGAGCCGACCGTTGAGTCTGTAATAGAAGCGATTCTCTTTGCCAGCGATGAACCTTTGTCAGAGACCAGGATCGCGGACATAGTAGAAAGTGGCGTCAAGCAGGTCCGCCAACACATCGATAATCTCAACGAAAGGTACGAAGTCAACAATAATGCCTTCAGAATAGAACAAATTGCTGGAGGCTATCAAATGCTAACCTTAAGTCCATACAATCATTGGCTTAAGAAATTACTTCGAGTGCGCGGCGACAGCAAGCTAAGCCCTGCGGCTTTGGAGACGCTAGCGATAATTGCATATAAACAACCGGTTATGCGTGCTGATATAGAGGCTATAAGAGGTGTCGCAGCAGGCGATATAATTCGGTCCCTTTGCTACAAAGGATTGGTCAAGATTGTAGGCCGAGCTGAAGTCCTGGGTCGACCTATGCTCTACGGCACAACGAAAAAATTCCTGGAACTTTTTGGCTTAAACTCGCTCAAGGATTTGCCAAAAATCGAAGAGCTCAAGAAGCCTCCTTCTTGAGTAGAGAATCTGTCTTGTCCCTTGGTGTCCAGGCTTATCGCACCTACTTCTGCTTGGATTTGCGCAGTTGCAGTTTGATTATTTCCGTTGTCTTAAGGCATTATCGGTTCGAATCGCCAGATATTCCAGCTACCACCTCTGTTTGACCTAAAATAGATGAACTTGCCGGTATAGTCCCAACTGGGGCCATCGTCTCTCGAACCGTTCGTTGTCAACTGTGTTTTTTGGGAACCATCTGCTGTCATCAGCCAAATGTCGAAATTCTTTCTCTTTTTCGAGTCTAGGCCTTCGTTGGAGGCATGCACTATCCATTTACCATCGGGTGACCATTTAGGATCAATAGCATCATAATCGATATTTTGCGTTAGCTGGGTCTCGCTGATACCATCTGTGTTCATATGCCATATTTGCTTTTTTCCGCTGATCTTGTCGTTGCGGACAAAAAGTATCTTGTTTCCATCCGATGAAATCTGCGGTGCTTCTCCTTCGCGTAGCTGAGTAGGCAAGCAGCCGTTAATGTTTATCGTCCATATCTGAGGTTCTTCCGCCCTGGGAGGATTAGAAGTATAGGCGACAGTATTACTATCCGGTGAAACCGAAGGCCAGTAATCCTCAGCCGATGTGCTTGTGATGTTCGTTATTCCACCTCCTCCGTCAGACTTAATCCGCCATAAGGTTGGATTCGCACTTGTGCGGTTCGAACTGAACACCAGATACCGGCCGTCCGGAGTAAATGATGGAAACAGATCTCGCCATTTCCCATAGGTCACTCGTGTTTTCCCAAATGAACCAATGGTCGTTTTCCAGATATTGCTATACGAGGTTCCATCCTCCTCTTCAACAATTACACGATACACTAAGACGTCCTCAGTTGGCGATAAGATCGGTGAACCGATCTGGAAAGACTGATCCTCGTTATTGGTAATCCGAGTCACGCTTTTAACATTCGGCGATCTCTCGATGATTTCGAGGTATGCCAGTGTTGGTTTGCGAATGATGGCCAACTTCACGCCTTTTTCTGTTACTTTTGGCTCGAAAGATACTAATTCAACAGAAACCGTCTCAATTTTTTCGAGGTCTAGGTCATATTGTTTTTTATCTTCCGGTTTGAATCCTATGATTAGTTGTTCCCCTTTGTATCCTTCTTTTTTAGCTATGATTTCGTATTGCTTGCTCTTATCGGCAAATCGCAGAGTTTTTGTTAAAGGCGCGATTCCACGTTCAACGCCGTCTATATAGATAGTGGCCATGTCAGGATTGGTGCTGATCCTCACAGTCTTTTCGATCTTTTCCAGGACGATATGATATTCTGTTTCCTCTTTGGGTTCGAGACGTATCGTTGCTTCTCCGTCTCTGTATGATGGCCACTTTTTAGCGACTACTTGGTATTGTTGGAGCTTATCATCGAACCGCAGCTTCTTTGTCAGCGGCGTGATTCCGCTTTCTTCGCCGTTTACATAGACTACGGCCATGTTGGGGTCAGTTGTGACTGTGACCATCTTGTACTGAGCGCATCCAGCGAAGCAGAAAATTATCACAGGCACAAAAAGTATTACTGGTATTAATCTCCCTATTTTATCCATCCTTATTGCACCTCCCATTTCTTAGGATAATTCTTACGATACACTCTCGCTTAAGTTCCAAGAATAATCAACCCGCTTTTCTTTGGATAGAGAAAGAGCTATAACTCTAAGCGATAGAAGATAAGTGTTGTGCATTACCTGTCAAGTGGTTTTTTTGGGAAAAATGGTCCGATCCAGAAATGGCTTGCAGCGTACCCTAACGAAGCGATAAAATTTTTGGCTGGCCCCGGGACACCGTTGCTCCTGGGTTAGCCCCCAACTTTACGTTGGGGGTCATAAAGAATTGTACAATGTGCACAGTACACTATGCCAATAGCCAATGGAAAATTGTAATGAGAAGAGAGATCCTGTTGCTTTTATTTTATACTTTATTTACCGTCCTCATGTGCGTTCAAGGGACCGCATTATAATGGCATACGCCAACACGACAGTGGAAGGAACGAGATGAGTGTTGAAGATGTAGCAAACGAATTTGTGGCAGCGATCAATCAGCATAATGTTGAGGCAATCTGTCAACTGATGACCAAAGATCACACTTTCATCGATTCGGGGGGAGATATCTATAGCGGTATTGATAATGATAAAATGAGACAGGGTTGGATTGGCTACTATAAGATGTTTCCAGATTACACGATTGACATCTCTGAAGTTTTTGTCTCAGGTAACACGGTCGTGCTACTGGGTAAGGCATCAGGCACCTACACGTTAGATGGGAGCCTAAAGCCGGATAATCATTGGCAGGTACCGGCAGCGTGGAAAGCTGTTGTCGTGGGTGAAAAGATAAAAGTTTGGCAGGTGTTCGCTGATAATTCGTCCGTAGTCGAAATCATAAGAAAAAATAAGAATGATTGAAGGGTATAATCTGCGATAGCATATAAATGGCATATATTTGAGGCCGGGGAGCAGTTGCATTAGATGGATTAAAGAGAAAGGAAATAACAGATGATACGAAAGATGACAGCTATTTTCGTTTTGACGCTGACAGGTGCCATACTCACTGGCTGTGTCAGTCAGCAGGAGCTTGCTTTCAAATCGATCGAAGGCAAGGATCACTCCGCCGTCACACCTGTGAAGCAGACCGTTGATTGGGCTGTTGAATGGTGGGGCCCACGTCATGACGCCGTTAATGAAAGGCTGAGAAAGGGAAATATCGATTTGCTCTTTATTGGCGATTCTATCACTCATGGCTGGGAAAACGTGGGCAAGGAAATCTGGGGTGCCTATTACGCACCACGAAACGCGGTCAATATGGGTTTTAGTGGAGACCGTACACAGCATGTGTTGTGGCGACTGGATCATTCGGACATGGAAGGTATCTGTCCGAAGCTTGCGGTACTTATGATTGGCACTAACAATTCAAATGGGAACGACAACACAGCCGAAGAGATAGCCGATGGAATCATCGCCATCTGTCATCGGCTGCGTACTAAGCTGCCCAAGACCAAGATACTGCTATTGGCAATATTCCCACGCAACCCCAAACCCTCAGCTCAGCGTCAGAAAATTGCCACAGCCAGTCTGTTGGCTTCAAAATTAGCTGATGACAAGATGATTCATTACCTTGATATCAATAGTAGCTTTCTGACGGAAGATGGGATATTAAGTAAGGACATCATGCCGGACTACCTGCATCCAAATAAAGCTGGATACAAAATCTGGGCTGAGGCTATAGAGCCTAAAATTGCTGAACTGATGGGCGAGCGGAATTAGTCGGAAAATTCGCGGCATCGCTTTAGAATAATAAGGAAGACTAGTTAGAAGACTGAGGACAGTGGACAAATAGAACGGTGGGCTGAAGCTTGCCCGCCTTTGGCGGTACTCGCCCTACATGACTGAGCTGCTCGTTAAAGGAATAAATAAGTTATGAGTATTTATACTGAGTTAGTATTAAATTCCCTTTCGCATCTACCAAAGATCTTTAACTGGTGGCTTTATAAACCTGAAAAAACGATAAAACGAATTGATGTTAACATTTTGGCCAAAGAGGGTTCGGTGGAAATTTGGTGTGATAAAGCACAGGCAAAGTTCTCTCTTTGGATCCAATTTAAGAATAACAACTCGTTCCCTATAGAAATTGACAGATCAGAAGCCTCTGGGTATCTCTACACAGCACATCTGAAAGCCATCAACCTATTTGGAAAGCGATTGAAAAAAGGCGAATCAGCCACGTTGCATCTCGAAGGTAATATTGATGACATCAATTTAAAACGAGTCAATGGATCTCCTGAAAATGAATCTTTACGCCTTGAGCTTAAAGCTGTTGTTTTAAACAAGTATCACCGTATCAGGGACTTTAGATGTCAATTTGACAGGTTAATGTGCAAATTCTATAATAGAAAGTCAAGACGGTCGCTTGATGAAAGCGCATGAAACGTGGCCTGTTAGCTAGCGGTTATACGTAAGTTATATTATCAATAGTTATATCTCAAGGCATTTAAATGAGTCTCACTTATAGTTTTAAAAAGGCTCGGAACCTTTTTGATAAAATGATTCGTGACGCAGATGCACTCCAAGAGACAGTCTCTGGAGATAGATCCTTTAACTTTGTGATCACATCATTTCACCTCAAAGACTGGGTAGAGCAAGATCCCTCTGTATCCCAATCGGCAAAGGCCGATCTAGACAAGATAAGTAACAACAAATACTTTCAAATTTGCAGAGACTTAGCTAATGCAAGCAAACATATGGTCATCACCAGATATAAGCCTTCAACTGCTAATGCTTCCAGCAATCAGGGCTGGAACATCGGAAGATATGGAAAGGGCATATACGGCGAGGGAGAGGAGAGTATAATGATAACCCATTCTGATGGCTCAACGGTCAGCATCTTGGAATTGAAAGATAATATGATATCCCTCTGGAAAGACTTTTTTCAGAAACATGCACTCTAACTGACCGTTAATATAGACCGAGCCTGCTGAGCTTATGGTTAGCTAATATTTTGAATCCTTCAACATCTTTGTTAAAAGCGTGCATCGTTTATATCTGGCCGGGTGAAGCTTTTGAGTTCTGCACCTTTATTCTGTATTCCTTCGAAAAATCCTGTTATCCTATCGTTGGGTTTTTGATCCACAATGGCGCTGTGGACGGAATAAGAAGGAATGCACAATGGGCCAAAAAAGTTTCTTTTTTGCCGGTGGGGGAACAGGGGGGCACATCTATCCCGCAATAGCCGTAGCGGAGAAGATTGTCGAGCTTGAGCCAACAGCTAAAATACACTTTTTCTGTAGCGAGCGCAATATCGACAGCCAAATCCTTGACAAAGCGAATTTAGAATATAC
>CAYSPM010000008.1:34289-36048 GCA_964432925.1 uncultured Pirellulales bacterium
GCCGGATGAAGCTATAAAACAACTGGGTCTTGATAAGGATAAACATACGCTGGTTGTAACGGGGGCATCGAGCGGCTCAGCGAATATAAATGATGCGGTTTGTGCGCTGCTGGAAAGGCTGAATGATTTTGCCGACAGTTGGCAGATTGTGCATCTGACAGGCACTTTTAATTTTGAAAAGGTCAGGCAGGCATATATAAGTGCAAGTATCAAGCACAAACTTCTTCCATATTATGATGATATGGCTAACCTTTTAGCTATTGCGGATCTGGTTATAGGCAGAAGCGGTGCAGTTAGCGTTGCGGAATACGCTGCTGCCGCCGTACCGAGCATTTGTATACCGTATCCGTACCATAAAGACCGGCACCAGTATAAAAATGCGAGCAAGCTAACTAAGGTGGGTGCGGCTGTAATCGTTGATGACGTTCCTGACGTGAGAGAACGTGCAAGAGGACTCTGGCAGAGGCTAAAAGAATTGATGGAGGATGAAAAGAAGCGACAACGAATGGCTGAGCAGTGCAAGGAAGTGGCGAAGGTTAATGCAGGTATGAAAATTGCAGAAAGGCTGTTAAAAATTGGATAGTCCAGGATGTTATTCAATACTTTTGTGCTTTCGTGTAAGAGTATGCAAGAGTGGTTAATTATGGTGTTTTCGACGAAGCTTAGATTGAAGATGTATAGCATGATCGGTTGGATTCCAGCGGCAATTCGTTTGACAGTGTCTCTCGATCAGCAAATAATATGAGCCTGATCGCCCGTTAGGAGGGGCTAATTTGGGGCATTGAATATGCTCTGCATAAAATAAAAATAATATGTTATGTGATTCTGTCAAATCATAATCAACACGAGAGAAACGGATGAGCAAGATATGTAAAACACGCCGAGATTTTCTCAAGCGGTCGATATACCTGGGTGCCGCCGCATTTGGTGCGAAGTCATGGTCCAAGGTACTTGCTGTTGCGCCGGCTGAATCGGGCTTTAAGATTACGGAGGTTGGAGATAAGCTGCGCGTCGAAATCGGTGGCAAGCTGTTCACAGAATATAACTTCAAGGATGTGCCACGTCCCTATTTTTATCCAGTGATTGGGCCAACCGGTGTGTGCATCACTCGGCACTGGCCAATGAAGGAAGGTCAGAACGAAGAGCACGACCATCCTCACCACCGATCGCTGTGGTTCACGCATGGCGAAGTCAATGGGCATGACTTTTGGAGTGAGGTCGAGAAAGCAGGGAAAATTATCCATGATAAGTTCATCAGTGTCACTTCTGATCCAAAGGTTGGCGTTATCGAATCACAAAACAAGTGGGTCTCGAATGATGGCGAGATTATTTGTACAGACACGCGAACGCACAAGTTTTACAATCGCGCGGATGGGCAAATCATGGACTTTGAGGTCACAATTCACGCATCGCATGGCGAAGTGACAATGGGTGACACCAAGGAAGGTTCTATGGCGATTCGGTTGGCGCCGACGATGCGAGTGGAAGGCAAAGTCGGCAAGGGACATATTGTCAACAGCGAGGGTCATCGCGATGGTCAGGCGTGGGGCAAACGTGCTGCGTGGTGTGATTATTATGGCCCACTGAATGGTGAGGTTGTCGGGGTGGCTATTTTCGACCATCCGGATAATCCAAAGCACCCGACCTGGTGGCACGTCCGAACTTACGGTCTGTTTGCTGCAAATCCATTCGGCGTGCATTACTTTGAAGGCAAACCAAAGGGCACCGGAGATATTACTATTCCCGCAGGCGAAAGCCT
>CAYSPM010000008.1:36148-38293 GCA_964432925.1 uncultured Pirellulales bacterium
GTCGGAGGTCAGGGCGGCAACCACATAAAATACTTCAACCGACTCTCAGGAGTCCGTGTTGTGGCAATATGCGATGCGGACAAAACGCATTTGCAGCGCCGGGCGGACGAATTCGAGAAGAAGTACGAGCGCAAGGTCGAGACCTACACCGACCTTCGTAAGCTGCTGGAAGACAAGAGTATTGATGCGATCACGTCGGCGACGCCGAACCACTGGCATTCATTAGTGACGGTGTCGGCGTGCCAGGCGGGCAAGGACGTCTATATCGAAAAGCCGGTCTCGCACGCAATCTGGGAAGGCCGAAAAATGGTCGAGGCAGCCCGAAAGTACAATCGCATCGTACAGGCCGGCACGCAGCAGCGTTCCTGCCCAGCGGTTCAGGAAGCTGCACGTGACATCCAGGCCGGCAGGTATGGCAAGGTTCTCTGGGTACACTGCTCAAAGCTGGGCACCGACAATAGAGGTCCGATCGGAAAGGTAACGACTCCGCAGCCCGTGCCGGAGACCATTGACTATAACCTCTGGGCTGGCCCTGCTCCGATGACGCCGGTCATGCGGAAATCATTCCACTATGATTGGCATTGGCAATGGAACTGGGGTGACGGCGAGATGGCCAATTGGGGAGTTCACTATCTTGATGATATGCGTCATCTTCTGGGCTGGAATGACGTCCCCACAAAAGTAGTCGCTGCGGGCAATCGTTTTGCCTGGGATGACAATGGCGAGACGCCCAACATGCATATTGCGCTGCTTGATTATGATGGATTGCCGGTCGTTGTCGATATTCGGAATCTGCCGGACCCAAAGCGTCCCAGCGGCAGCGAGGGGGCCGTGTATCTCCACTCTCGCGGCGGCAACTATATTCAGTGTGAGGATGCTTCCATTCGCCTCTCACGCGGCGGTGGCGGCGCTTATAATAAAGATGGCGAGCGAATCCACCAGTACAAAGGAGACGGCGGAGCGGGACATGCCCAGAATTTCATCGACGCCGTGCGCAGTCGTCGGCGTGAGGACCTGGCTGCCGAGATCGAAGTTGGTCACCTCAGCACCGTAGTATGTCATCAGGCCAACGTCTGTTGGCGGGTCGGCTCCGAGGCCTCTGTAGAGGAGGTTCGCCAGAGCATGAAGTCGCACGAGGACGCCTTAAATACGCTTAGTGACATGCTGGAACAACTCGATGGCAACGCTATTGATCTGGCCAAGCAACCCTTTATTCTTGGGCCGATGTTGACCTACGACCGCAAACAGGAGCGTTTCGTGGGAGAAAACGCTGAAAAGGCTAACAAGTTAGTCAAGTGCTCATACCGCGAGCCTTTTGTGGTTCCTGAGCAGGTCTGATGGAGTTTGCCTTGTGTAATGAAATGTTCCAGGGCTGGCCGATAGCATGGCTACGAAATCAGGGAAATATAAGAGCTGGCGCCAGAAGCTTGAGAATCCGGTAGAGGGGTTGCCGAAGGTTGTTGACGTTCCAGGTAGTTGGCAGAAACAGATGGGCAGTGAAAGAGTACTGGTGCCGACTCCACTTCTCGTGGATGAATTGATACGAAAAGTGCCAAAGCGTAAGTTGATAACCACAGGCCAGATAAGAAAACAGCTCGCCAAAAAATTCAAAGCTGATTCAACATGTCCGATGACTCTGGGGATTTTCTTAAGAATATCGGTAGAGACGGCTGAGGAAGACCTTCTAAATGGCAAAAACATGTCCCGAGCGCGGTCGAGGGAGCGCTTAACAGCCTACTGGCGGATTGTAAAAGATGACGGCAGCCTAAATCCAAAGTTCCCCGGCGGCGCCAAAGCTCAGTCTAAAAGGCTTCGAGAAGAAGGACACGCAATTGTCGCCGGCAAGGGCAAAAAACCACTAAAAGTGAAGGATTTCGAAAAAGCACTGGTATAGTTCGTATTGCGTAGAGCGTATTGCGTCTTGCGTGGTGCGATAAAATATATTCATGCCCGTTTAGCCCCCGCCTTTACGGCGGGGTTTTACTGCCGTTGTAATTCCCGCCTCTGCGATCGAGAATTTGCCGGAAGGCATCCTGCGGAGAGACAGGTAGGGTGGGGCTTGCCCCACCGCACCTCCTATTTACATCATTTGCAGAGTCCGCCTGTGGTGGATTTAATTTTTTCCTTTATTACTTATATCCCTGC
>CAYSPM010000009.1:0-29267 GCA_964432925.1 uncultured Pirellulales bacterium
CGACCTCCGGGTTATGGGCCCGACGAGCTACCAGACTGCTCTACCCCGCGATCAATTCATAACTCGTATAATACTGATTACGCATCAAAATAAAATAAACGCTCAAAACTCACACATCAGAAAATACCGTCAAACAAATCTATTATCAAGCGTATAAAACCAGAATCACAAATTCTTGCGAATCTCGGCAGCAATTTCGTCAATCCGCCCCTGTTGATACTCATAAGAAGGCCAACGTTCAAAAAGGCCATCGCCAGCATTGCGCGGGATTATGTGAAAGTGCAAATGATCAATAAGTTGGCCAGCAGATCTTCCATTATTATTTAACAGATTATAGCCTTCACAATCCATGGCATCAACAACGGCCTTGGCGATCCTGTTTATGCGCGAGGCAATCAGACCCATCTGTTCAGCAGGGCAATCGTGCAGCATTTCAAAGTGTTGTTTAGGAACGACCAACGTATGCCCATCACTTATCGGTCGAATATCCAAGAATGAAAGAACTACATCATCTTCGTATATCTCCGTGACAGGAATCTGACCGGCCACCATCTTACAGAAAAGACACTCCTTTGTGCTCATCAAACTGCTGTCCTTTAAGCGGCAATATTACTTCTAATTTCCCTGCTCTTTCTGGTCATTAGCCTCTACAGAGTCTTCAGCTTTAGCCTCTGTTTCAGACTCACTTGGCTGCTCAGCATCGTTAGCTTCCTTGGCCTTGGTATCTTGCTCAGGCTCAGCAGACACTATTGGTTCAGGTGTTTCGGAAACAGATTCCCGCTCGGCCTTTGCAGCTTTCCTGGTCTTTCTGCGAGAACGCTTGGTAGTAGTTTTGGCTCGCTTCTTTGGACTCTCATCAGGGCCTACGAGTTGCAGCAAGACAAGTTGGCCATTATCACCCAGGCGTTTCAACGACAGTCGGATAATCCGTGAATAACCGCCCGGTCTGTCGAGATATCGCGGGCCAAGCTCGCTGAACAGTTTACCTACTATCGTGCCTTTCTTGACCGCCTTACCATCCTCATAGTCAACGATGTCACGGTTGCCAAGCAAAGCAATGACCCGACGTCTGCTGTGTAAAGTACCTTTCTTAGCCAGGGTAATGAGCTTTTCGACAAAAGGCTTTACCTCTTTTGCCTTTTCGATCGTGGTTGAGATCGTCTCATGCTCGATTAGCGAAGCTACCAGATTCCGTCTCATGGCCAAACGATGCTCACTTGTTCTACTCAACCGACGTCCTGCTACTCTATGACGCATATACTCAAATTCCTTTTCTATTTCTATCTGCCATGTTGCCCACAACAGCGACAACAAAAACATGTTAAAATCAACTACCTATGTCAGTCATTCCTAAAGACAATCCTATGTCTTCCAGTTTTCTCCTGATCTCCCGCAGAGATGTCTTACCAAAGCTGCGAATCTTAAGCAAATCAACGTCTGTCATCTGAACTAACTGACGGACTGTCTCGACTTTTACCGCCTCAAGACAATTGCTGGCTCGTACCGATAACTCCAATTCCTGAATAGGAGTGTTGAGTTTCTTTGCCAATTCCTCATCAATTTCTCCTTCCTCTGGTACTTCGTCAGCAAGCTGGCCAATAACAGTCTGCTCACCAATCTCATAGTATTGTACAAATGGATTAATATGCTTGCGCAATATCTTGGCGGCTTCCACTAAAGCCATCTCAGGTGTAATTGTTCTATTTGTCCAAATCTCCAAAATAAGCTTGTCATAATTTGTTCGCTGCCCAACACGGGTGTTCTCGGTGGCGTATCGGACTCTCGTAACTGGGGAATATACAGCATCAAGTTGTATTCTGCCAATTTCCTGATCGAACCTGTCAGCATCCTGAATCCGCTCTGCGGCTGGTACATAGCCTCTGCCATTCTCGACAACCATTTCCATCTCAAAAGTCACGTCCTCGGTCAGATTTGCCAAGACAATGTCTTTGTTTATTACTTCTATGGCAGGATCAGCTACGATATCTCCGGCCTTTACAGCCCCAGCTTTATTCGCTGAAACCTTCATAGTCTTCGGACCTTCGCCCTGCAGCCGAGTGATGAGGCTCTTGACATTAAGAACGATATCGGTGACGTCCTCCATAACTCCAGGCATCGAGGTGAACTCATGATCGACACCGGCTATCTTGATCGATGTTACAGCACTACCTTCCAAAGATGAGAGCAAAATGCGCCTTAAGCTATTACCAATGGTCGTGCCAAAACCACGCTCGAAAGGCTCAATGAAAAACCGGCCATACCTATCGCTCGAGATATTCACGTCTCGCTCAACACGTGTGGGCAATTCCAAACCACGCCATGTAACTCGCATATAGGCCTCCGTCAAAATCATATATTGGATTTACATTCCCAAGATGCTGATTCTCTCTCATTCCTCTTGTTGGTCATGCCTCTTAATATTTTATCTACATAATTGCAGCTTTGTGCTTGTGATGAGACTACCTCGAGCAAAATTCCACAACCAATTGCTCTTCCACAGGTATCTGGACATCAGCCCGATCCGGTAACGCAACAATAGTAGCTTCGGGCTTGTCACGGTCTAATTGAAGCCAGGCTTGTGTTGTATAATTAGGATTACTCTCAAGCTGCTGTTTCACTAACTTGACACTTTTATCCGAATCCTTGATTTCTAACCTATCACCGATCTTTACGGCATAATCACTAACGTCTACTTTCCGCCCGTTTACATAGATATGTCCATGAGCGATTAGTTGCCTCGAGGCCTTACGAGATGGGGCAAAATTCAGTTTATAAACGACATTATCCAAGCGTCGCTCTAAAAGTTGCAGCAAAGTTTCTCCTGTATTGCCCCTCATCCGCTCAGCCTTGTGAAAGTATCTCATAAACTGCCGTTCAAAAAGCCCATAGTGCCTTTTAACTTTTTGTTTCTCTCGCAACCGGATGGCATACTCGCTGGCTCTGCTTCTGCGCCAACCATGCATGCCAGGTGCCAGATTTCGCTGTCTTTTTTCGATCTGACACTTGGCAGTTTCACATCGAGTGCCCTTAAGAAATAGTTTCATCCCTTCACGACGACAATACGTACAAGATGGACCAAGATAACGTCCCATTTCTCACTCAACTCCCAAAAAGTTCCGACTGCTCGTTCATACTCGCCTTCGCTTTGGTGGCCTACAGCCATTGTGGGGAAGTGGCGTGACATCCTCTATCGAGGTAATGCGTAATCCCGCAGCCTGAATCGCTGAAATAGCAGACTCGCGACCAGAGCCAGGACCCTTAACTTTGATCTCCACTTCACGCACACCATGACGCATAGCGGCGCCGGCGCATCTCTGTGCCGCCTGCTGAGCGGCAAACGGTGTGCTCTTGCGAGAACCTTTAAAGCCAACGCAACCTGACGAACCCGAACAGATCGTGTCACCATCCAAGTCCGTGACTGTGATCAACGTATTGTTGAAAGTCGACTTAATATAAACAACCGCCCTGGCAACATTCTTCCTAACCTTGCGTTTCGTACTTTTCGCCATAGTCTTCGGCTTACTGCCTCCACTTTACCACATTTGTCTGATCATTGATTTATCTTTACGTACCACAGAGCTTATTCATAGCCATAGAAGCTCTGCCAAGCTTTACCGCTTCTCCTTAACACCTTTCTTGCCAGCAACTGTCTTTCGTGGGCCTTTGCGAGTTCGAGCGTTACTTTGGGTACACTGACCACGAACAGGCAGACCTCTCCTGTGGCGAATACCTCGGTAACAACTTATATCACGCAAACGCGCAATATTCTGAGCCACCTGTCGGCGAAGCTGACCACCGACTATATAATTGCGGTCGATAATCTGCGTTATCCGGCTAAGATCATCTTCACTGAGCTTGCCGGCTTTGGCATCCCTGTCGATCCTGGCATCTTTTAAGATTTGTCCCGAGGTGTATTTACCTATGCCAGGAATATGTGTTAGCGAAATCCATATCGCTTTTCCGTCCGGAATATCAACACCCACTATACGCGGCATACCAACTCCTCTTGACCTGTGGTCCCTATATGCAGATAATAACCTGCGAACTGAAAGACAAAACCTATCACGATCAATCTCACTATCCCTGACGCTGCTTATGTCGAGGGTTTGTGCATATCACCCGTACAATACCTTTGCGACGGACAATCTTGCAATTCTCACATATACGCCTTACAGAACTTCTAACTTTCATCTTTTATATTTCCAACTATTAGGCTGCTATCTCACTATTAACAAGCAGTAAAGGTAGCATATAATCGCTTACATTAATGCCGTAAGACAATCCGGCCTCTGTTCAAATCGTAAGGAGACATTTCTACTGTCACCGTATCACCCGGCAAGATACGAATAAAATGCATACGCATCTTACCTGAAACGTGAGCCAGAACTTTATGGCCATTTTCCAGCTCTACTCTGAACATAGCATTTGGCAAAGCTTCAACCACTTTGGCTTGCAATCTTATCGCGTCCTTCTTTGCCATAAAATTCTCTTAAATTCCCCACAGAGAGCCTAAGGATACAAAACACCAAAGCCTCTATAAACTATATCCCATCACGTTTAGCCCCGGATAGAACAACTCTCTGCGAGTACTGTTATTTCACTGTCAGTACCTCACAACCATTTTTAGTTATCGCAATAGTATGTTCAAAATGTGCTGAACATTTACCGTCTTTTGTTACTACGGTCCATCCGTTTTTCAGCGTTCGCACAGCGTAGCCGCCAGCGTTAATCATCGGCTCAACCGCCAAAATCATCCCTTCCCTTAATACAATATCATCAGCCAACAATTCGTTACTGACAAAGTTGGGCACTTTAGGCTCCTCGTGCATTTTTGTACCGATTCCATGCCCAACAAAATCTCTAACTACCGAAAAGCCGGCAGACTCAGCATAATCCTGCATCTCAGAAGCGATCTGGCTCCACTTAACATCCGGGCAGGCCTTTTCAATCGCTACTTGCAGAACCTGCCGCGTTACATCTATCAGCCTGCGTTTCTGCTCGGAAATTTCACCGATGCCAATCGTAACAGCAGCATCACCGCAATAGCCGTCGAGTCGCACGCCAAAATCAATGCTCAGAATATCACCCTGCTCGAGTATGGCATTTCCGGAAGGAATCCCGTGAACAACCTGCTCATTTATAGAGGCACAAATCGCACCAGGAAAAGGAATTCGAGCACTAGGATTTCGTACGCCCTTGAACAAAGCTTGCCCTCCAACCTCATCAACCATCCGAAGCGCAATACTATCCAAATGAGCAGTACTAATGCCAGGTTCTGCAACCTCTTGAAGTTTTGAAAGAACGTCGGCTACAACCTCACCTGCACGGCGCATAAGCTCAATTTCTCTTTGGCTGCGAAGCGTTATAGCCATACAATCTCATACCTCACGCTTGAACATCTCGCACATGGCTCTGCGATTCAGCCAGTGCATCCAGCTTCCGAAAAATGAAAGTACCTATATCGTCAGCATTTCCGTTAGCATCGACTTCATATACGGTTCTATTTCTCTTATAGTAATCTACTACCGGCTCGGTCTGCTCGTAATAAGTCTTAAGACGATTCGCTACAACCTCAGGGGTATCATCAGGTCGCTGGACTAATTCTGTGCCATCGTTGTCACAGATTCCGTCGACCTTCGGCTTGAGGTTCTGAATGTGATAGACTGCCCCACACTTAGGACAGCTTCTCCTGCCGGTAATTCGCTCAATTACTACACGGTCATCTACCTGAAGGTTCATAACTACATCAATCTGCTCATGGTTCCCAGTTAAAGACCTATCCAGTTCAATTGCTTGATTAACCGTCCTCGGAAAGCCATCCAATACGTAACCTTCCACAGGAGCCTGCTTTATCGCTTTGGTCATCATCTCCACTATAATCTGATCCGGCACAAGAGCGCCTGAGTCCATGTAGCTCTGGGCTTTTCTACCAAGCTCGGTGCCTTGGGCTCTTTCCTGTCGCAAAATATCCCCGCTCGACAAATGAAGCAGACCATATCGCTCAACGACGCGTTTGCATTGCGTTCCTTTGCCCGCACCAGGGGCGCCCAGCAAAACTATTCTCATCCGTATGCTCCTTTTATTCTGCCGGCCCCGCTGAAGCCTTCGTAGCTACGCATCAACAAATTGGCCTCGACTCTCTGAACCAGATCGAGCGATACACTTACCACTATTAACAAACCCGTGCCACCGAGAAATGTCGCGACACGCCAATCAATTCCCAACGCGGTCGAGATAACAGTGGGCACAACAGCTATAACCGACAGAAATGCGGCGCCGAAGTAGGTGATTCTAGTCATCACCGTTTCCAGGTAATCCGCCGTTCTACGTCCTGGCCGAAGCCCCGGGATGAAGCTGCCCGAGTCGCGCAAATTTTTGGCCATTTCCCTCGGCTGAAATTGAACAGTTACCCAGAAATAAGCAAACAAGAATATCAACAACATATATACCACATTATATGTATAAGCATGGGGGCTCATCGCTTCTCTGATAACCCGAAGTACATCAGACTCCGCAAACCGCCTAGCCAACTGGTCGATGATTATTGGAGGAAACATCATAAAACTTGATGCGAAGATTATCGGCATCACGCCGCCGTGATTAACCCTCAGTGGCAAATAATGTCGCTGGCCTCCATAGATACGCCGGCCTCGCATCTGCTTTGCCTGTTGAATCGGTATTCGCCGCTGACCCTGTGTTATCAGAATCGCACCGGCGACGACAAAGACAAACGCCGCTATGAGGAACAATATCTTAGCCGGACCTATTGTTCCTACGGGTGCGCCGACTCTTAAGTCAACATTCTGCAGAAGCATCCGAACGGCCCAAGGCATCCGAGCGATAATACCAGCCATAATTATCAAACTGATCCCATTGCCTATACCGTACTCATCTATCTGTTCGCCAAGCCACATCAGGAAGATCGTGCCGGCAGTCATACCAACAATACCCATTATCAGGGCCTGTGTATGCATACCAGCGTATGTGTAAGCCCCGAGCATCTTCATATACATCAGCGATTGAATAACACATATCAGAACCGTGAGATAGCGCGTGTACTCCTGTATCTTTTTATAGCCGGTTTGACCTTCCTGACGTAATTTTTTCAAAGCTGGAACTACCTCGCCCAAAAGCATAAGAATAATCGAGGAGGTAATATAGGGCATGATTCCCAGTCCAAATAAGCTGCTCTTAGCTAAGGTTCCGCCTGTAAATATCTGTAGGTACTCGGCGGCTCTGCCAAGAGGACTGTCCGTATCCCTGGTTTCAACAGCCGATGTTATCTTGGACTGGTCAAAACCAGGATTGGGAATATGAAAGCCAATCCGGTATATTATCAGCAGCGCTAACGTAAAAAGAACCTTATTGCGCAAATCCGGAATTTTGAATATGTTCAAGACCGAACTAATCATTCTTGCCGTCTCCGAGAACCTTTAGAACTACGGCTCTGCTTCTTTCGCTCAGCGGTTATTGTCGTCGCGGTTCCGCCACATCCCATGATCTTCTGCTCTGCAGTCTTACTAAATCTATGGGCCGTAACATTCAACCTCTTTGTAAGTTCGCCATTACCAAGAATCTTGATTTTACTTTTACCGTTAGAAATTAACCTCGAATCCAACAACTGCTTTACGTTCACTTCACTACCATCGTCAAACCTCTCAAGCTGCGATACATTTACAATTTCATAAGATGTCTCAAACTTATAATTGCTAAATCCGCGTTTGGGTAACCGCCTAAATAAAGGCATCTGTCCACCTTCATAAAGACAAACAGTGCTCGAACCAGCTCTGCTATGGGCACCTTTATGACCTCGACCACAAGTCTTGCCGTGGCCGCTGCCCCTGCCTCTGCCGACACGCCTGCGAGCTTTATGTTTACCAGCCTGAGATGTTATTTCATGACTTAGCATTGACACCACCTAATTGCTAACCGCTCCTTCCATGTAGCTAAGCTCTACCCCTCGAATCGACTCAACCATTTCTTTGTTGCGCAACTTCAATAAGCCATTCAACGTGGCTTTAACTACGTTTTTGGCAGAAGTACTTCCGTAGATTTTTGTAAGAACATCCTGCACACCAGCATACTCAAGTACCGCTCGAGCACTTGAGCCAGCAATTACTCCAGTACCGGCACTGGCAGGAACCAGTACAATCTTCGTAGCCCTGAATCTGCCGATCACTTTATGCGGAATGGTCCGCCCTACCAAAGCTATCTTATGCAGGGATTTTTTGGCATCTTTCATTCCCTTCTCGACAGCCAGCGGCACCTCCTTGGCCTTGCCATAGCCAACTCCTACCGTGCCTGCACGGTCTCCAACCACAGCCAACGCCGCAAAGCTGAACCGTCGGCCACCCTTGACCACCTTGGCACAGCGAAAGACCTTCACAACCGTATCTTCCAATGGCTTTTCTTCTTGCTCAGTTAAATTTGCCGCTTCTATAGCCAATTTCTTCTCCAAGACCCCATGCTATATATTTTATTTAGAAAACCAGCCCCGCCTTTCTCGCCGCTTCGGCAAGAACTTTGACTCTGCCATGGTACTTATAGCGGTTTCTATCAAAGCAGACACACTTGATGCCTACCCCAAGGGCTTGCTTTGCGATCGCCTCGCCGACAATCCCAGCGGCCTTTCTGTTGCCCGAGTCGGGTAACTGCTGCTGTAGCGCCTTGACCCTGGTGCTGGCAGAAACAAGTGTTGCCCCAGCCATATCATCTATGATCTGAGCGTAAACATGTCTATTGGAACGAAACACGGACAGACGCGGCCTCTCCGGTGTTCCGAGCACCTTTTTACGCACATGATATTTTCGCCTTAGCGCCGCTGTTTTTCTATTGCCTGCTTTCATAAACAAAATCTCAACTACGCAGCCCCGGATGTGAATGCCTTGCCTGCCTTGCGCCGCACCTGTTCATCAGCATACCGAATGCCTTTTCCCTTATATGGCTCAGGCGGCCTCACATGTCGTACGTCCGCAGCAAATTGACCAAGCTGACATTTGTCTATTCCCGAAAGTGTGAACTTGGCTGGGACATCATTGCCCCTTGTTGCACCTACTTTTATGTTCACCTTTACGCCATCGGGTATTACCAACTCCACAGAATCAGAAAAGCCCACCTGCAAAATTAGTTTTCCATCCTGCTCTTTGACACTATAGCCGGTACCGTACAACTCCATCCGCCTCTGGAAACCCTCGCTGACGCCAGTAACCATATTGGCAATCAGCGCACGCGTGGTTCCATGCAACTGCTTGCTCTGGCGGTCCTTTGGATGCTTGTTCTCTACTAATATCTTTCCCTCGGCATCGTCAATCGTTACTTTAATCTTACTGGGAAAGTTCAACCCCAGGCTACCAAGGGGGCCTGAGAGCTTGATACGCTGGCCGCGCTGCTCAGCCTTTACTCCCTGTGGGATGGCAACAGGTTTACTTCCGATACGACTCATTTAGTTAACCGTACAAAGAATCTCGCCGCCGACATTGGCCTCGCGGCAGCTTCTGTCACTAATCACACCCTTACTGGTAGAAATTACGGCAATACCCATACCTCCCAAGACAAGAGGAAGCTCATCAACAGATGCATAGACCCTACATCCAGGTTTACTCTTTCTTCTAATTTCTCTAATGGCGTGTTGACCCTGATTGTCGTATTTTAGAGTTACTCGTAATATACCTTGCTTGCCGTCATCAATTCTGTCGTAATCTTTGATGTAACCTTCCTTTTTCAAAACAGATGCAATGCCTTCGCAAATATTTGATGCTTTCACATTCACCTGCGCCTTATTCGCGTGCGCAGCATTGCGAATTCGTGTGAGCATATCAGCTATCGGGTCACTCAGACTCATAATCTCATGCCTCACGGTTGTAAAAATGTTCTACCAACTGGCCTTTTTTACACCTGGTATTTTTCCTTCATTAGCCAATGTTCTAAAGCAAATCCGGCAGATCTTAAACTTACGATAGACCGCCTTGGACCTGCCGCAAAGCTCACAACGCGTATATTGTCTTACACGATACTTCTGTTTCTTCTTTACTTTATTTTCCAGTGCCTTTGTTGACATCCAGACACTCCAAACTCTGACAATAGGCTCGAAGCTTTATTGTGCAGATTTGGCTACCGTTGCACCCTTGAACGGCATGCCAAAAAGCGACAACAATCGTCGGGCTTCGTCGTCAGTCTTCGCTGTAGTTACAAATGTAATATTCATACCCTGCTGAAACTCGATCTTGGCCGGGTTTATTTCCGGAAAAACACTTTGTTCATTCAAGCCCAGAGAATAGTTTCCCAGGCCATCAAAGCTATTCGGCTCAAGACCGCGAAAGTCCCTCACACGAGGGATGGCAAGATTGATGAGCCTATCCATAAACTCGTACATCCTTACGCCGCGCATAGTGACTTTCAAGCCGGTCCCCATACCCTCACGGACCTTGAAATTCGAAACGCTCTTTTTGGCTTTGCAGACTCCGGGCATTTGCCCAGTGATCATCATCATGTCCTGCTTTGCCAGTTCCAAAAATTTCTTGTCCTGCGTAGCCCTACCAATGCCCATAGAAACCACGATCTTCTCTATCCGAGGGACAGCCATAGGATTCTCATAGCCAAACTCCTCGGTCAACTGCGGAACTACCTTAGATTTATATAGGTCTCTCAATCGCGCCATTGTATTTTTCTCATCTCGACCATCTTATGAACCCCAGTATGGTCAAGTCACTACACACTACTTTGCTCTTTTAATAACGCTGATTTCGCTTCCATCAATAGCAACACGTTTCTTGCTACCATCTTTGTCCGCATGATAGCGAACCCTGACGCCTTTGGAACTTTTCGGCCTTACAGGTAAAACATTACTTATGTGTACCGGCTGCTCAATACCTACGCGTCCACCTTGTGGATTCTTGCGAGAAGGCCGAACGTGCTTTTGTGCAATATTGTGACCTTGAACAATCACCTTATTCTTCTCAGGTATGACCCGCAAAACACGGCCAGTAGTACCTTTATGGTCACCCGCTATGATCTCGACCATGTCACCCTTCTTTATGTGCAGCGCCATTCTGTTCACCTCTTATTTCACATGAGACCACAGCTTAGACCACTTCACTTGCCAACGAAATAATCTTCATATAGTTCTTCTCGCGCAGCTCACGAGCAACCGCACCGAAGATCCTCGTCCCTATTGGATTTCCTTCATTATCAATCATAACAGCAGCGTTGCTGTCGAACCGGACGTAGCTACCATCAGGCCGCTGTACAGGACTTTTAGTGCGAATTATCACACACTTATGTACCTTCTTATCATCGAGTTGACAGGTCGGTAACGCCTTCTTTATTGCTACGCAGACAACATCTCCAACGCCGGCAACCGGCCGGGTACTTTTACCCCTAGCCCCACTTCGTCCGAGGACCCTGATGCACAACGCCGACTTGACACCAGAGTTGTCGGCTATTTCCAACATTGTCTCCTGCTGAATCATTATCGCCTACGGAGTATCCGGTTTCACACCTTGGTTGCTTTTTGCACAACCCTGACAAGACGCCAGCTTTTGGTTTTACTGCGCGGCCTACATTCAGCTATCTCAACAAGGTCACCTGCAGTACTTTGGTTGTGTTCATCGTGGACGCCGAGCTTAGTTCTGCGTCTGACGTATTTACCATATTTCGGATGCCTGACCTTAAATTCAATTGCAACCTTAACACTTTTATTACCGCTGTTGCTTATTACAACACCCGTTATAGTTTTGAGTTCTCGGTTCTGCATCTTCAATTCCTGACATATCCTCACAGCATACCGTCACGTATTCTGCCGCATTATTGTCTTAATCCTGGCAATATCCCGCCGGAGATCCCGTATTTCCTTGGAATTCTCCAATTTCTCAGTGACACCCTGTGAGCGTAAATCAAACAAGTGCCTGTGGAGTTCTTCCAGTCTATTGCCAAGCTCATCCTGACTCATCTCACGATACTGCTGTGCTTTCATCTACTGTATCTCGCCTTTCACAATGAATGCCTACGCTTTACGAATCTGCACCTGATCGGCATCTTGTGGGCAACTCTGGCCAATGCCTGTTTTGCAACGTCTTCGCTGACTCCACCAATCTCAAAGCAAACCTGACCGGGCCTGACTCTGGCGACCCAGAAAGCCGGCTCTCCTTTGCCTTTGCCCATTCGCGTCTCGAGCGGTTTGGAAGAGACCGGCTTATGCGGAAACAATCTGATGTAAACTTTACCTTCCCGATGCAGAAAATGCGTCGCTGCAACTCGGCCAGCTTCAATATTCTTCGCTGATATCCAACTTGTCTCCAGAGCTTGCAAACCGTATTCGCCAAACGCCACAAAGTTGCCTCGCGCAGCATTACCTTTCATTTTGCCGCGTTGGCTCTTACGATACTTAACTCTTTTCGGCATCATTGCCATTTTCAAACCCAGCCAAAAGCTATCGCTTCAACCTCTCGTTGCCTAAAAACAAAAAGTTACTCCTCAAGTTTCCGGCTCACCCTCTGACTTAACCTTATCCGATTGGGTCGTGGGAGCATCAATATTTGCCGCTTCACCACTTGAGCTTTCCTGCGCCGGTCCAGCCGCAGTTCTGCCAGTTGTCCGCCGAGCGGGACCTACCCGCCTCGTAGGCCGGCGCCGCCGACGTCGGCCCTGCTCAGGTTGCTTCTCGCCATACTTGCCCCTGTATATCCAAACCTTAACGCCAATCGTTCCGTAAGTTGTTCTTGATGTGGCCACCGCGTAGTCGACATCGGCATCCAACGTATGCAGAGGAATACTACCGAGCTTCTGTGTCTCCTTGCGGGCCATTTCCGCGCCTGCCAGCCGACCTGAGCAGATAATTTTGACTCCTTTGGCTCCGGCATTCATGGCTGATTCACAAAACTGTTTCATAGTGCGTCTAAACGAAGCTCGCTTGGATAACTGCTCGGCAATCGCTTCCGCCACTAAAGTAGCATTCAGGTCAGGCTCCTTAATCTCAACGACGTTGACAGCTACCTTTCGCCCAGTCAGGTCTTCAAGCTCTTCCCGTAACCTGTCAACTTCGCCACCTCTTGGACCAATGACCACACCAGGCCGAGCGCTATGAAGCGTTACATTCACTTCATTCCGCGTTCTTATTATCTCGACCTTTGCCACAGCACCTTTCGGCATCTGCCGATTGAATTTCTTGTCAACGTAACTGCGAATTCTCTGGTCTTCGACAAGGAAGCTGCCATAGTGAGCCTTGGGAGCAAACCAAGTGCTCTGCCATCCAAGCGTTATACCTGTCCTAAAACCTATTGGCGATGCTTTTTGGCCCATAATTAGATTTCTTACAACGAGTCTTTGTAGTTTCCTGCCCTATACCTGTGTTACAGTAATGTGTATATGGCAGCCCTTTTTTCGGATAGGATGAGCTCTGCCTCTATCCTTCGGCATCCATCGTTTTGTGCCGACGCGAACACCTGCATCATCAACCCTTGCTCCGCTCACATATAAATTATCGACGTCAGCATTCTGCTCATCGGCATTAGCAACCGCACTTTTGAGAACCTTATCAACCATCGTTGCAGCACGCTTTCTGGTGAACTTTAAGATGTCCATCGCGTCCTGGATTGTTCTGCCCTGTATCAACTGAGTGACCAACCGGACTTTACGCGGCGAAATCGGGGCGAAGCGATACGACGAATGCCAATCAGTCAAATCGTTAACCTCGACGGATAAGGCTGTGGCCAGACGACGGACATCCTCGCTATCAGGCTTAGGGTCTAACAGGCCTTTCTGCCAATTCTTAATCGCTGCCGCTGCCTTTTTATGGCTAAAACCGCCTCTGACAATGTGGCCGGCTAATTCGTCCACATTCGCCTGCCGTTCGGCACAAAGTTCTTTTAATTTATCAGAACTAAGCATACCTCTTATCTTAAAATTAGCAGCTTACCATCTGCTTTCTACTACTTGATTTTCTTGCTCGAATGTCCCTTGAACGTCCGTGTGGGCGAAAACTCACCCAGTTTGTGCCCGACCATGTCTTCTGTGACAAATACCTTGTGAAAGATCTTTCCATTGTGAACCATAAAAGTAAAGCCGACAAATTCAGGCACTATCGTACACTGTCTGGCCCATGTCTTTATCGGCTCGCGCGACCCGGAATTTGTCTGCCTAGTCACCTTGACAAGCAGCTTTTCGTCAACATACGGGCCCTTTTTTAGAGATCTTCCCATTATCTATCTCAGCCTATATTTAAGTTAAATCCTGCACACATCATCAACACATATCGACGGTGCCGACGTATTCAAGCTCCACTCTATAAAACTAGTTGTCCCTGTCTCTTGTTTTTGCGTCTTCTGATTATCCTCTTGTTGCTGGGGTTTCGTGGATTTCTGGTCTTTCCACCCTTTGCAAGTACGCCCGTGGGCGAACAAGGATGGCGTCCACCATTTGACCTGCCTTCACCACCACCCATCGGGTGAGCAACCGGATTCATGGCTTTGCCTCTCACATGCGGCCTGCGACCCATGTGACGCTTTCTTCCAGCCTTGCCAATGCGTATGTTTTGGTGATCGGCATTACTCAGCCGACCAATTGTCGCTCGACACTCTTTACGAACCGAACGCATCTCGCCGCTCGGCAGAACTACCGTGACCCAATCGCCCTCCTTGGCCAAGATTCTCGCAGCGCTGCCCGCACCCCTGACAAGCTTTCCACCTTGGCCTGCAGTCATCTCGATGTTGTGAACCTCAAGACCAGTAGGAATAGCTTGCAGCGGCATAGCATTACCTACCTTGGGATCACAAGACAAACCACTCTCGATAAAATCGCCAACGTTTATTCTCAGCGGTGCCAATATATACCTCTTTTCGCCATCAGCGTAATGCAACAACGAAATAAAGCAGTTTCTGTTCGGATCGTATTCTATTGTTGCCACTTTAGCAGGGACACCGTCCTTATTCCGCTTAAAGTCAATAATGCGGTAGATTCTTCTTGCCCCTCCGCCTCTGAAGCGAGAGGTAGTTACACCATGGTGATTTCTACCGCCGTTCTTCTTGATTCGCCTACATAGCGATTTCTCAGGCACGGTCGAAGTCAACTCGGAATACTCATTGACCGAGCTATTTCGACGCCCTGCACTTGTAGGTTTATAGACTCGAATAGCCATAATCTGTAATCTCACGATCCCTTCACAGCGATCAGAATAAGTCAATATGATAATCGGGTTCCAGATGCACAACCGCTTTCTTCCAGTTTCGCGTTATGCCGATAGTTCTGCCTCGTCGGCGATGTTTGCCTCTTCGGATGGAAGTTCTGACTTTGTGCACCTTAACACCATATATCTTTTCAACAGCGTTTCTTATCTGCACCTTGTTGGCTTTCTCATTCACCTCAAACGAATAAGCACCTTTGACATTGGCAAAGTGCATCCCCTGCTCTGTGATCAATGGCCGAATTATTACGCTATAGTCATCCATTAAAAACGCACGTTAACGACTAAACCGATATTGGACTAAATCACTACTGCAAAGCCATATTAAAACTTTTAACTCTCGTGTGCCTGCCCTGCACTTAAGAACGACAAAAACGCATCCTTTGTAAAAAGTATTTTATGGTGGCTGCAAATATCAGCGGCATTGAGTTCGACTACAGGCCTAACAGCCACCCGAGGAATATTCCTAGCTGACTTATAAAGATTCTCATCATAATCACTTATAGTCACAAGGCAACTTCTCTCAATTCTCAGATTGCTCAGGACACCTACAAAATCCCTGGTTTTGGGTGCTTGCAGGTCCAGTTCGTCAACCACAACCACATTGTTGCCCAAGAGCTTTGCCAATACTGCCGAATCTCTGGCTAATCTCCTCTGTTTCTTGGGCATGCCCTTGCTAAAGTCTCTCGGGATTTTAGCAAAAGTAACACCGCCACCGACACGCTTTGCCGTTCTGCGATTGCCGGCCCTGGCAAATCCCGTACCCTTTTGTCTGAATAGCTTCCTGCCTGAGCCGGCCACCATACTTCTGCCCTTAGTAGCAGCGGTTCCAACTCGCTTGTTGGCCTGGTACATAACAATGGCCTGCTTAAGCAGCTCATATCTGACTTTGCCTCCGAGGGCAGATTCATCCACGTTTAAGCTCTCAACTTCCTGACCATCAACATTGTACACAGCAAGTTCAATCATGGTCGAATTTCTTATTCCTCAACAGATCAGCTCTTCTTGGCGCTAAGGACGATACAGTAACCGCCAGCCGGACCCGGTACAGGACCCTTGACAACGAGTAGATTATTCTCTGTATCAACGGCAATCAGCTTATGGTTCTTGGTCGTTACTCGACGATCGCCCATATGCCCGGCCATCCTTTTGCCCTTTTTAGGACTTCCACCATGGCCTGCATCGCTGGCAAAACTCGATATCGAACCCGGTGCTCTGTGCTTACGCTCTGTGCCGTGCGAAGCGGGAAAACCGCTAAAGCCATATCGTTTCATCACGCCAGCAAAGCCCTTGCCTTTGCTGGCTCCTACAACGTCAACAAACTTACTCTCGGAAAAAGCTGAGACTGTCACGATATCACCAATGCCATACTCCATTTCGAGTCCATCAGGAAGTCTCATCTCTTTGACAAACTTTTTTGGCACCGTGTGAGCCCTTTGAGCATGTCCGATTTCAGGTCTTTTTCGGCGAGAGGGTTTTACATCTCCATACCCCAACTGAATAGCGTTATATCCGTCCGTATTCGACGTTTTAATTTGCATGACTGTACAAGGGCCAGCTTGTATGACAGTCACGGGCACCAACTGACCGGATTCATTATAAAGCCTGGTCATGCCAACTTTTTTTCCCAATAACATCGCCATTATTTCACCGCTCATGGCGCAATCCCTGTCACCGACAAAGACACAGCACAGGTCATGCTCAAGCCTTTATCTTTACGAAAACGCCTGCCGGAACTACCAAACGATTTAACACCTCAGCCGTCCGAGCATTAGCTTCATGGATATCAATCAGGCGCTTATGCGTTCTGAGCTCAAACTGCTCTCGCGATTTCTTGTCGATATGCGGACTTCGCAAAACTGTATACCTTTCGATGCGCGTCGGCAGAGGCACTGGACCACTTACACGCGCGTTAGTCTTTCGAGCGTGCTCTACGATCTCCTTAGCGGACGCATCCAGCGCCCGATGGTCGTAAGCCTCCATTCTAATTCGTATTCTTTCGCTCTCCGACGCCATGTTTGTTCTCCACGCTGTCAGTTGCTCATTCAGTCACGTCGAGGTTGGTGACTTCTCAAACAACGACAGTTAAAGGCTAACTATTCACCCGGCTTTGCTTTACGTCACTGCATCTTCTTAGAATTCGCATGGGTAGAATCGAACAAAACGTAATCAATTATGTACTTGTAACTCCACACTGGATAAAACATCTCCCCGTGTATAGTCCTTGCGATGTCCATAGACATCACACTGTTTGGCTTTGGCAGGAAGGGCTTATTTCAGATTGTCGAGCATTGTCGACGATCATAGCTGCCAATAATTAATGCGCCTTCCTTAAGATTTCGGATCCAGACAGCACCGCAACTTTTCAAAGCTACGCCGCAGCTTTGGTATACCCCTTAAGTGTAAAAAACGCACCTAAAAATCTCTCCTGGACGACCCAAAGCACAGACATTACATCCTCTGACCGGCCCATTTAGAAGCCGTCCAGCCCCCCGCAACATAGACGAAAACCCCAAAAGTTATCACGCAAGTCTTTGTATGTCAATAAAATGTGGTAAAAATCTTCGCAAAAATACAAAAATTGCTGCCATTTTTAAAACACTATTTGCTCTGCGAGCTGCTCGGGCACCTTCTCATAGCTCAACGGTTCCATAGTATACGTTCCCCGACCTGCGGTTAGGCTCCTTATCTCGCTGGAGTACCCAGACATCTCCACCAGCGGAACTTTAGCATCGATAACACGCATACTGCCATGAACGCGACATTTAGTGATCAAGCCCCTTTTTGCCAACAGATTAGCCTGAATAGCTCCAAACGCTGCCTCTGGTACCACCACTTGCAGGCGCATAACAGGCTCCAGTAAGACGGGCTCTGCCGCTTTTAACGCCTTTCCCACAGCAATTGCCGCGGCCTGCTCAAATGCCAAATCCGAAGAGTCAACCGAATGGAATGAGCCGCCGATTAGCATAACCTTTGCACCGATAACAGGATAGCCCGCCAACACACCACTGGCCAAAGCCTCTCGCGATCCCCTTTCCACCGCGGGAATATACTCCTTCGGCACATCGCCATAACCCACTGTCGAATCAAATTCCACTTCGGAACTCCGATGACCATCATCTGTAAGCAGCGGCGTTAACGTTAGAACTACGTGGCCATATTGGCCATGACCACCCGTTTGGTGCACAAATTTGCCCTCCGCCTTCGTAGTGGCCTCGATGGCCTCCTTGTAGGCTACCCTAGGTCTGCTTATCCTTACGTTAAGGCCCTTTTCTCTTGTAAGTTTGTGCTGAAGTATCTCCAGGTGCAGCTCACCCATACCGCTGATAATGGTCTGTCCTGTTTCTTTATCGGTCTTACTTTCGAATGTAGGGTCCTCACGCCTCAATGCCATCAAGGCTTCGGCCAACTTCGCTTTCTCTGCCGCAGTTCTCGGCTCGATCGACATGTTCATTACTGTCCGTGGAAATATAATTGAGGGCAAACGTACGGGCTTTTTAGGGTCGCAAATCGTGTCGCCTGTGAGAGTATGCTTCAGACCCACAACCGCGACGATATTACCAGCAGCAGCCACGTCCAGAATCCTGCGTTCATTTGCATGCATCTCAAAGATTCTCGTGATGTTCTCCCGTCTGTCACGATTTGGATTCAGTACTCGAGTGCCCCGCCTCAGTGTACCCTGATAGATCCTCAGAAAACACAGATCGCCATGGACATCGCTGGTAATCTTGAATGCGAGAGCCACCAGAGACCCGCTTGGATCGCACTTGATAGGTATTTCTTTGTTAGCCTTGTCGCCGGGCTTGTGGCCGACCATAACAGGTTTGTCCAATGGAGAAGGTAGGTAAGCTACAATACCATCAAGCAACCTTTGTACTCCGACATACCTCAAGGCCGAGCCAACAAACACTGGATGAATTTTACAGGCCAAGGTACCACTGCGGACAGCCCTGGCAATTATTTCTTCGTCGACAGGTTTATCGTGTACGAAATGGTCCATTAGCTCTTCATCATACTCGGCAGCAAGCTCTATCATGTGATTCCTTTGCTGCTTTGCTACCTGTTGCAGGTGGGCTGGAATTTCGGTTTCCTCGAATACTGCGCCCATACGCTCGGCCTTGTAGAAAACGGCCCGCATCTTAAGAATATCTATCACACCCGCAAAAGAATCTTCGGCTCCGATAGGAATCTGTAAAATAATCGGGTTCGCAAGAAGTTTGTCCCGAATGCTCTCGACGCTCATCTCGAAATCGGCGCCGGTCTTGTCCATCTTGTTGATGAAGCAGAGGCAAGGTAAGCTATATTTTTGTCCCTGCCGCCAGACGGTCTCACTCTGGGCCTGCACACCTTCGCTCCCGTCAAACACTGCCACAGCACCATCAAGAACCCGCAACGATCGTTCAACTTCCGCAGTGAAGTCGATGTGTCCAGGTGTGTCGATAAGGTTGATCTCAAAATCCTTCCACGGGCATTTGGTCGCGGCTGAGGTGATAGTAATACCTCTTTTCTGTTCCTCCTCCATATAGTCCATAACAGCGGTGCCTTCGTGAACCTCGCCCATTTTATAGGTTTTGCCCGTGTAGTAGAGTATGCGCTCAGTCACTGTTGTCTTGCCGGCATCAATGTGAGCCATAATCCCAATATTACGCAGTTTCTCAAAAACGCTCACTTTATACCTTTCTCAGACCTCATACAAATGGGTCCTAAGCAACACTCGCTATCGGCCAAACGGAACCTTTATAAGCCTGAGGCTTATAAAAAAATTGCCACGGTCATATTTGTGACTCGTGGCTTATGACTCGTGACTCGTGCGCTGGGACACGGGTCACGAGCAAAAGTTATTACCACGCAAAATGCGCAAAGGCTTTATTCGCCTCAGCCATTCTGTGAACATTCTCACGTATTGTCATTGCACCACCACGTTTATTATAAGCGTCCATCAATTCAGAGGCCAGCCGCTCACACATAGGCTTTCCCTTCTTGGTCCTTGCAGACTGTAGTATCCAACGAAAAGCCAGAGATTGTTGGCGTTTAGGTCCGACCTGCATCGGCACTTGATAGCTGGCGCCGCCAATGCGCTTGCTGCGGACTTCCAACAACGGCTTGACATTATTGACCGCCTCCTCGAATACATCGATAGGTGAAGCATCCTTGACCTTGGCAGATATCAAGTCCATCGCGTCATAAAAAACCCGCTGCGCGACGCTCTTTTTGCCCTGCCACATCATACAATTGATAAACTTTGAAACCAGCCTGCTACTGTACTTGGGATCAGGTTTCAACTCATCAGTCGAAGCAGTCCGCTTCTTCGCCATAGTAACCTCATTGATGCGTAGATGCGTGGAAGCATTTTCTCATTAATAAGCCTGAGGCTTATTAACTCATCCACTGATCTACTCATTTATAAGCCTCCGGCCTATTTATAAACCTCCGGCTTATTTACTTTTCTTTGCACCGTATTTACTACGTCCCTGCCTACGGTTAGTCACCCCTGCACAGTCAAGGACACCACGAACAATATGATACCGAACACCGGGCAGGTCTCTGACACGACCGCCACGAATAATAACCGTACTGTGCTCTTGAAGATTATGGTCGATACCCGGTATATAAGCGGTGACTTCCTTGCCATTGGTCAATCTAACACGGGCAACCTTCCGTAAGGCCGAGTTGGGCTTTTTAGGTGTCTGAGTTCTTACGATAAGACATACACCTCGCTTTTGTGGCGAGCCACTTATATCCGACACTCGTTTTCGTCCCTTTGATTTTGCCCTCGGACGTCTGACTAACTGATTTATAGTAGGCATAACATAAATCTCTTCTATCTTGTTCGATTATAGGAAAATCAATTAAAGGCTTAGCCTTTAATTCCCAAAACCTCTCTGACTCTCGATTCAGCTTTCGCTTCTTCAGTTTTAACCTCTTGAAATTCCTTCGGAACCGGCGCTTCGGCGAGGTGCTTGACCTTTATATCCAAATGCGGCTTGAAAGCTGTGCCAGCAGGTATCAGATGCCCAAGTATTACGTTTTCTTTCAAGCCATAAAGTTCATCTACCTTACCGGCCAATGACGCCTCTGTCAACACCTTAGTCGTTTCCTGGAAGCTTGCTGCTGCAATAAAACTATCGGACCACAGCGAAGCTTTGGTTATCCCCAAGAGCAACGTCTTGGCAGTAGCAGGTTTTGGTCTCTTGCCCTTTGCTGGTGTGCCGCCCAGTGTTTCAATCTTCTCACTAATCCGAGCCAGTTCTTTCTTATCGATGATCTGACCTTCCTGTACATCCAGAACATCCCCTACATTACTAATCTTGACACTATTGGTGAGCTTTTCATTTTCTTTGCGGAAAGCAAACTTATCGACGACCTCTCCCGGCAGAAATGAACTGTCACCGACCGAATCGATCTCCACTTTTCGCATCATTTGAGCAATGATAATCTCAACATGCTTGTCGTTGATGTTGACGTTTTGAGAACGGTAAACGTTCTGAATTTCTGCAATCAGATACCTCTGCAACGACTCCTCGCCTTTAATTCGCAGAATATCGTGCGGAACCAAAGGACCATCCGTCAAAGCATCACCAGCCTCTACCTTATCACCGGCGTGAACATTGAGGTGCCGATCGCGTGGTACGTGGTGTTCTTTCTCCATGCCGCTTTGACCGCGGATAATAATTGTCATCTTACCCTTGCGCTTGTCACTACGTAGTTCGACACGACCTGAAATCTCAGCCATTGCAGCCGGGTCCTTGGGCTTACGTGCTTCAAATACTTCAGTAACACGGGGCAAGCCGCCCGTGATGTCCTGGGTTCCACCAGTAGCTCGAGGCTGGTGCGCGAGCAACTGGCCTGCCTGAACTTGCTGGCCCTCGATGACCTCAATCCTGGCTCCAGCCGGTAAATAATGAACATCAAGGATTTTACCGTTGCTATCCTCGATAATGATCTGCGGATGCTTATCACCCTTATGCTCTATTACCACAGGCCTTTCCAATGTTTTCACTTGTGTGTCTTTGACTTTTAGCTTCGAGTCCCTAATCTTTATTTCTTCGGTTTGGACAGTCTCAGCTTCTATGATGTCCACGAAGTGTATTAGACCAGGCACCTCCGCCAGGATTGGTGTACGGTGGGGATCCCATTTAAACAATGTCACTCCAGCCTTGACCTTCTGACCGTCTTCGACAAGAATAATCCCCCCATAGGGCACCTTATACCTGTCGAGCTCTCTGTCTTTTGCGTCCAGCAGTACCATCTCTCTGTTACGCTTTAATGCGACCAAGACAGAAGTGCCATCCTCACGCTGTAAGTCTACAGCGGTTAGGTCTCGGTATTGAATCTTTCCAGCATACGTTGCTTTCTGTTCTCGCTCAAGAATGGCTCTGGAAGCAACGCCTCCGGTATGGAATGTACGTAGCGTTAATTGAGTACCCGGCTCTCCGATCGACTGCGCCGCTATGATTCCGACTGCTGAGCCGTCTTCCACCAAGCATCCGGTGCTCATATCCCACCCGTGACACTTCGCGCACACACCAAATGAACTATCGCATGTCAGAGGGCTTCTGACTCTGATAGCGTCGAGTCCCAATAATTCAATCTTTTCTGCTGCTTCAGTTGTTATGACTTCGTTCTCCCGAACGATCATCTCGTCTGTAATCGGATTTCGGATATTGTCCCTGGCTGTCCTTCCGACAATGAGTTGCGAAAGCGGCACATCAACCTCCTCACCTCGGCTTACAGCGCTTTTGGTGATTCCCTGAAGTGTCTGACAGTCACGTTCTATAATGATGACATTCTGGGCCACGTCGATCAGTTTGCGAGTAAGGTAGCCGGAATTGGCCGTCTTCAACGCAGTATCAGCCAATCCCTTACGTGCTCCGTGTGTGGAACTGAAGTACTCCAGAACTGTCAGTCCTTCACGGAAGTTCGACTTTATCGGTGTCTCAATAATCTCACCACTGGGCTTGGCCATTAATGCCCGCATTCCCGCAAGCTGTTGAATCTGGTCGATACTTCCCCTTGCCCCAGAATCGGTCATAAGATATATGGGATTGAGATAAGGATCGCCCTGTTCGTCCGTATCTTCTCTGAGCGCCTTGATCATCTCATTCGTGACCGCGACGCGCGCGTTAGTCCATGCGTCGATAACTTGATTGTACCTTTCGCGATCGGTTAAAACACCTTCACCATAGTTTTTCTGGATCTTGGCCACCCTCTTTTCTGTCTCGGTAATAATCTCAGCTTTCTTCACCGGCACCTTCAAGTCAGTAAGACCGAAGCTCATACCAGAGAGCGTAGCGTACCTAAAGCCCATATCTTTTATCCTATCAAGTAGCTCGACTGTCTCGACGCTACCAGCAAATTTGAAACAATCGCTAATTACCCTGCTTAGCTTCTTCTGTGTCATCATCATGTTGTAGAACGGCATTCCCTCCGGCAATATGTCATTGAAAATACATCTACCTACCGTAGTTTCCACCACCGATTGCTTACTCTCGCCACGCTCATCTCTGCATGACTGATGTGGTATGCGCACCTTGATCTTGTCGTGCAAACCGATTTTGCCCGTTTCATGAGCCATTATTGCTTCAAAAGTATCTCGAAAAACCGCTATCCTCGTTTTCTTACGCTCGGATTGATAATCAGCACGCGGGTTCAACTCTTCAGGCAAAATTGTCAGGTAATAGTTACCCATTACCATATCCTGAGAAGGTCCAACCATCGGAGAACCATTCGCTGGTGAGAAAATATTACCAGTTGTCATCATCAGGATATGCGTTTCAGCTTGGGCTTCGAGGCTTAAAGGTAAATGTACTGCCATCTGATCGCCGTCAAAATCGGCATTGAAGCCCTTGCACGCCAACGGATGCAGCATAATGGCATTACCTTCGACGAGTACGGGCTCAAAAGCCTGAATGCCCATCCGATGCAGAGTCGGCGCGCGATTGAGCAAAACAGGATGCTGGTGAATAACCTCCTCCAGAACATCCCATACCTGATCGTCGCGGCGCTCTATCATTCGCTTGGCGCTTTTAATAGTATCGGCAAAACCATGCTGCTTGAGTTTACGGATAATAAAAGGCTGATACAGTTCAAGAGCTATCTTCTTGGGAAGACCACATTGATAGAGCTTAAGGTTAGGACCCACTACAATCACCGAGCGGGCAGAATAATCTACACGCTTGCCAAGCAGGTTTTCGCGGAATCGTCCCTGCTTACCTTTGATCATATCGGTCAACGATTTCAAAGGCCTATTGTTGCTGCCCAAAACAGGCCTGCGGCATCGACCGTTGTCAAGTAGCGAGTCGACCGCCTGCTGAAGCATGCGCTTCTCGTTGCGTATAATTACCTCCGGGGCATTGAGGTCTATCAGCTTTTTCAAGCGGTTATTCCGATTAATGATCCGCCTATAGAGATCATTCAAGTCGCTGGTGGCAAAATTATCTCTTTCCAAAAGAACCAGAGGCCGCAGATCAGGGGGGATAACAGGGATGGCTTCAAGCACCATCCACTCCGTCTTGTTACCGCTGTTCTTAACTTCGTTGATTGTTTTAAGACGCTTTGTAAGATCCTTGATCTTTTGCTTGCTGTTTGTTTTGTCTATTGCCTGTCGTAGTTGGGTGCTAAGAACTTCTAAGTCGAGGCTCTGCAGGAGTGTTTTGACGGCTTCGGCCCCCATCAGAGCCTTAAATGAACTACCGTACTTGTTTGTCGCCTCACGATACTCTTCTTCGCTAAGTAGCTGACCCACCTTCAGCGGGCTTTGCCCAGCGTCCGTGACTACATAGTCCTGGAAATAGATTATCTTCTCCAAATCAGATGTTTTCATACCCAAGATAGTACCAAGTCGGTTCGGTATGGATTTGAAAAACCATATGTGCAGGACCGGGGCTGCAAGATTTATATGTCCCATTCTCTTGCGACGAACGCGGCTATGCGTGACCTTGACACCACAGCGGTCACAAATAATCCCCTTGAACTTAGTTCCCTTATATTTGCCGCAAGCGCATTCCCAGTCGCGCTCCGGCCCAAAGATTCGTTCACAGAACAGACCATCTTTCTCAGGCCGATATGTGCGGTAGTTTATAGTCTCAGGCTTTCGCACCTCACCAAACGACCAGCTACGTATGTCGTTAGGACCAGCCAAAGAGATTTTCACCGAACCGTAGTCATTAATGCGGTCGTAAATGTTTCCCAACATGTAATGCCCCTTATGATTAACAGTTCATTATAAAACTGTTCTTCCAAGTCGTTTCTTCTCAAGCTGGATATTTAATCCCAATCCTCTTATTTCATTACAAAGCACATCAAATGACAGGGGAGTACCTGCTTCGAGTGTGTTCTGTCCCTTGACCATCGATTCATATATCTTTGTGCGACCTTCGACATCGTCGCTTTTAACAGTGAGCATTTCCTGCAGGGCGTAGGCTGCGCCGTATCCTTCCAGCGCCCACACTTCCATCTCGCCGAACCTCTGTCCGCCGGTTCGAGCCTTACCACCCAATGGCTGCTGAGTAATCAGACTGTAGGGACCCGTTGCTCTGGCATGAATCTTGTCATCAACAAGGTGATGCAGCTTCATCATGTAGATGTACCCAATAGTAGCTTGCTGGTCGAATGGCTCACCGGTCCTACCATCATACAACTGTGTTTTTAGTGTCTGTGGAACACGTACAAAGAACTCATCATCGGGTGGAGGCTCGCCCTGCGCTGCCCGTTGCTCCATAAGCTCGTTCGCCTCGGCATTGAGCTGCTGGATACCGGCTTCAGTAGCACCGTCGAAAACCGGAGTAACAGCCTGAAAACCTAACACCTTCGCCACCCAACCAAGATGCGTTTCAAGAATCTGACCAACATTCATTCGACTCGGTACACCCAGTGGATTCAAGAGTATGTCAAGCGGCGTACCATCCTCAAGGAACGGCATATCCTCCTCAGGCATAATCTTAGCGATGACACCCTTATTGCCATGCCGACCAGCTATTTTGTCTCCGATAGACAGTGCCCTCTTGATGGCAACGTAGATTTTCGCCATTTGGAGAACGCCGCTGGGCAGTTCATCACCATGTTTCAGCCTTTCGATCTTGCGTTTCTTTTCCTCCTGAACTTCAGTAATTTTGATCCAGAACTTATCTATGATTTTCTGCACATCATTCCTGGCAGCTGCAGGTTTGACCCATTTAATGTTGAAGTTTTCTATCTGTTCATAGATAACCTCATCATCTTCACTGACACCGACTTTCTGCCGTGTAGACGAGTCTATGATGTTGACGTCGAACTCCTTTTGGATCGAGTCGATCATTTGCCTAAAAATGGTACATTCTCGGGCCCTCATTTGCCGCTCTGTCTCTTTTATTTCGGTCGCCAGCGTCTTCTTTTGTTCATCGCTTCCAGCCCCACGTCTTGTAAAAAGTTCGGTCTTTATAACCACTCCCTCATACCCACTTGGCAGTTCAAGCGAGTCGTTCTTGACATCTTCACCAGCCCGTCCAAATATAGCATGCAGAAGCTTCTCTTCAGGTGTCAGCTCGACTTTGCTCTTGGGCACAACCTTACCCACCAAAATGTCACTCGGACAGACCCTTGTGCCTTCACGTACTATCCCCTGTCCGTCAAGATTTCGTAACGCTTTTTCGCCAACGTTAGGAATATCTCGCGTGAATTCTTCCTTGCCAAGTCTTGTTTCGCGGACTTCGGCTGTAAATTCATCAATATGAATGCTTGTAAAGCTGTCATCTTTACAGAGCTTATCACTGACAATAATTGCATCCTCAAAGTTGAATCCATCAAACGAGACAAAGCCCACAAGTACATTCTTGCCAAGTGCCAGCTCACCGGCAGCTGTGCCTCCTCCGTCAGCTATGATTTGTCCAGACTTTACCTTCTGACCCAGGCTGACCACAGGCTTTTGATTCAGGCAGGTCCTTTCATTCAAACCGCTAAATTTGTAAAGCTTATAATCGTCGGTATGATCGATAACGATTCTCGTCGCATCAACTGCTGTGACAACACCACTGTTTTCGGCACGAATCACCATACTTGAGTTCCGACCGACCGTTTTCTCCATGCCGGTAGCAACCAAAGGCGGCTCGGTTTTCAGCAGTGGCACGGCCTGTCGCTGCATATTCGAACCCATCAGTGCCCTATTTGCGTCGTCATGCTCCAGAAACGGGATTAGTGAAGCGGAAACTCCAACAATTTGCTTGGCTGACACATCAACGTAGTCGACGTCCTCACTATTAACCTGGGCCAATTCGCCGCCCTTCATAGCGAGCACCAGTCCTTTTTGAATTTCTTTTGTCTCAGGGTCAAAAGTATTCGGAGCCGCGATAACCGCCTTCATATCCTCATCGGCCCGCAAATAATCGACTTTGTTAGTGGCCTTACCATTCTCCACGCGTCGGTATGGTGTAAGCAGAAAACCATACTCATCAACCGCCGCAAATATTGCCAATGAAGAAATCAACCCAATGTTCGTTCCTTCAGGTGTTTCAATTGGGCAGATTCTACCGTAGTGACTTATATGTACGTCGCGTACCTCAAATCCCGCACGCCTTCTGTTCAATCCACCCGGTCCGAGAGCTGACAGCCGTCTTTCGTGTGTCAACTGACTTAAAGCATTGGTCTGGTCAATAACCTGGCTCAGCTCGCCTCGACCAAAGAAATAATTGATGCTGCTGGCCACGCTCTTGGAATTGACCAGGTCAGCGACGCGCAACGTTACTTCTGCATCCCGTTTGATGCTCATTCGTTCCTGGACTGTTTTGCGAAGCTTCAGCAATCCCTTTCTGATCTCATCCGATACAAGCTCCTCTATCGTCCTGAGCCTTCTGTTACCAAGATGATCTATGTCATCAACCCATCCCTCGTTGTTACGTAAAGCCATGATATACTTTATGGTATTGAGAAAGTCCTCCGGCCGAAGAGTCATTTCATCCTCATTCACCTGCTGGCCGAATTTGCGATTCAGCCTGAAACGACCAACCTTGCCTAAACGATAGCGGTTGGAGTCGAAGAATTTCTCCTCAAAAAACGTCTTTGCCTTTTCCGGATTGGGAGGATTGCCGGGTCTCAACCTCATGTAGAACTTCAGCAGCGCCTGTTCGCGACTCTGGCAGTCATCTTCCGCGAGGGTATTCAGAATAAGCACATCACGGACCTTATCGATTACCTCGAGCTTTTTGATGTCACTTTGTTGTATCAAAGAAACCTTATCGCCAATCTGTGCGCCAGCTTTTACTGTGATCTCACCGGTCTCTGTGTCCACGATTGGCGCTACCGCCCACATAGTAGGTGTCAAATTGCTTACGGCAACGGTTTTTGTCGGATAAATCAGTCGCAGTATCTGCTCGGTAGTGCTGTAATCAGGGCTTATTGCTCGCAGGAAAACAGTCGCAGGTATCTTGCTGGACTGGTCTATCTTGACAACCAAAACATCTTTCTGCGTGACACCAATTTCTATCCAACTTCCCCGGTCTGGGATAACTCTGCCGCCGTGCAGCACTCTATCGCCCTCTTTACTCTCGATAAGAAAATCCACACCAGGGCTCCGGTGCAGTTGGCTGACTATGACCCTGACGGCACCATTAATGATAAACTCGCCGCCACCAATCATGACCGGCATTTCCCCAATATATATTGCCTGCTCGGATAAATCTTCGCCGGTTTCAGAGCGCAACCTGCAATAGACTTTCAGCGGGTAAGCATACGTCAGCCGCAATTGCCGGCACTCAATAGGCGTGTAGTGCGGTTTCTCAAGCTCGTAATACAGATATTCCAAAGTCATCTTCTTGTCGTAGCTGTCAATTGGGAATATCTCACGAAACAGCTCTTCAAGGCCCGAACAGTCTCGCTTATTGGGTGCCAATTCCCTTTGCAGAAAGCGCTCATAACTTTTTCTCTGTATCGCTACAAGGTCCGGCACTTCAATGACGTCGTGAACCTTGCTAAAATTGCGAACGGTTTGTGAGATCATCTGACACTCCCGCGATCAACTCTCTATTGGTAACTGGTTAAACGGTATCGGATATCTTGCATATCGTCCGGTGGTTCATGGTTGATTGTTCATAGTTCATTGTTGCAAGTTCATCGATGAACT
>CAYSPM010000009.1:29277-34925 GCA_964432925.1 uncultured Pirellulales bacterium
ACTTTCTTTTTCTGACTCGGATACCTTGCATATCGTCCAAGATACTCATGACAACTCACAAGGTACAATCTTTGTAGCTAAGCCAATTCAACCACCGCACCCGCAGTCTCAAGCTGCTTCTTGGCTGCCTCGGCGTCCTCTTTGCTTAGCCCTTCCTTGACTGGTTTGGGAACACCGTCAACGAGATCTTTTGCTTCCTTCAGCCCTAATCCTGTTAAAGCTCTAACTTCCTTTATGACCTGAATCTTCTTATCACCAAACTCTTTGAGGATCACATCAAAGGTACTCTTCTCCTCAGCTTCCTCGGCCGCTGCCGGCGCCTGTGCAGGACCCGCCATCATAACAGCGCCACCCGCAGCAGGCTCTATACCATATTCCTCCTTGAGATAATCACCAAGTTCCTTGGCTTGCATCAAGGTTAAGCTGACTATCTTGTCGCCAAGTTTCTTAATCTCGCTGCTCCACTTCTTCGCTGCTTTTTCCTGCTTCTGTTCTTCTGCCGGCTTTGAATCTTTCTCTTCTTCTTTAGTTACTTTGGTCTCCTTTACTTGTTCTTCTGCCATCTCTATAAACTCCCATTACTTAACGCCCAGTGGTAGCCGAAACTCCGTCGTTTCGTTTAACCCTTAACAGGGGCAGCCACCCAAGCAGTTCAAAATTGGCAATATTGATCCTCCCACAGTTACGAGGCCAGGCTGGCCTAAGCAGCTTGTTTTTCAGCCTTTTGAACAATAGTCTTTATGCAACCTGCTATCAATGCCGCTGGACTAGCAAAGCTCCCCGCCAAAGCTGAGGCAGGCGACCACACTACAGCAATGATTCTGCTCTGTAGCTGTGCCCGAGTTGGCATCTTTGATAGAGATTCTGCCGCCTTGACGTCTAAAACCGACCCATCCAAAAAAGCACCTTTTACCTCAACGACCGGTATCTTCTTTATCCACTGCGTCAGTGTCCTCGCAATGTCAACTATGCTGTCTCCGCCATAAGCAACCGCACAAGGACCTTCGAACAAGACCGCAGCCGGTTCCATCTGCTGTTTTTGCAGTGCTTTTTTAAATAGTGAATTCTGAACGATGAACAGTCCGATACCCTGCTTCTTGAGCTCACCGCGCATCAGGTTATTATCGACGCCACCTACGCCCTTGGTGCTTACGACCAGAAAATCTTTGATGCCCTCGCGGACAATCCGCTTCTCCAGTTCCGCCTGCACTAACTGTTTTACGTACTTACTCATACTCTACCACCTATGAAAGCTCATCCTAAACCCACGAAGGCACTTTCGAAAGACGAACCGAGATTCCTACAAGTATAAACCGACCCAGACTATAAATAAACCACAGTCTCACACGTTGACCGCAACGCTGGGGCCCATTGTCGCAGAGACAAAGGCTTTCTTGATATAGGGCCCCTTTGCCGCTACCGGTTTGATCTTCTTCATGTGTGAAATAAACGCCTCAATGTTTTCGATTAGTTTCTGTCCGTCGAAACTTTGTTTCCCGACAACCACGTGGACGTTGCCGCCCGCATCGTTTCTGAACTCCAGCTTGCCCGCGGCGAATTCAGCCACGGCTGTAGCAACATCGTTAGTCACCGTACCATTTTTCGGTGTAGGCATCTTTCCCTGAGGCCCAAGAATCCGCCCGAGCTTGCCTACCTTGCTCATTACCTTTGGTGACGCAATCGCCACATCAAAATCTGCCCAACCGTCTGAAACCTTCTTTATCAACTCATCACATCCAGCCTCAACAGCGCCAGCCTTCTGGGCCTGCTCGACATCGGAATCCTCGCAAAATGCAATAACCTTCTTCTGTTTGCCGATTCCATGCGGAAGCGATATCGAGCCGCGAACCAACTGGTCGGCTTGCTTAGGGTCGATTCCCAACTGCACGACAAACTCTACGCTCTGATCAAACTTCACCGATTTGAAGGCCTTGACCCTCTCAATGGCCTCATCTACATTAACCGATTCTCTGACCCTTTGCTGTGCTTCTTTTTTGTATCTTTTGCTTCTAAATCTCATATCCTCTATCACGCATGTCGCATAAAACTGAATTTCTAATCTACTCTATTGCTATACCCATACTTCGGGCGGTACCTTCAATGATTCTTACCGCTGCTTCCAGATCATAGGCGTTCAAGTCTTTAAACTTGGCTTGAGCGATCTCCTGTACTTGCTCAGCAGTGATTTTGCCGACCTCTTCCTTATTCGGAATGCCACTTCCTTTTGCAATTTCAGCAGCTTGTTTCAGCAACACTGCCGCCGGGGGACTTTTGACCTCAAACGTGAAACTCTTATCGATATAAACAGTGATTACTACCGGCACAATTGTACCATTAAGGTCTTTAGTGCGCTCGTTGAATTGCGAAACGAATTGACCGATATTGACGCCGCGCTGACCCAAAGCTGGTCCTATCGGAGGAGCCGGTGTCGCCTGGCCACCCGGCGCCTGCAACTTAATTTTTACCACTACCTCTTTCTTAGCCATTGCTTACCCTGAATATCCCGCACTGCTTATAGCACACATACCATGACGCTGGGCACAGTGCGAATCCGCTATATCTTCTCAATCTGCCAATACTCTATATCCAGCGGTGTACTTCGCCCGAATATCGTGACAATCACATTTACGATTCCACGCTCAGCATCAATCGAGTCAACAGTCCCTTCAAAATTCTCAAATGCACCTTCGCGTATCTTTATCTGGTCACCCTTTGCAAATTCGACCTTGATACTTGGTGCTTCCTCAGGCTTTTCCGCCTCCAACAGCATCTTGGCCACATCTGTATCGCGCATGGGTGTGGGAATTCCCTCTGTGCCAATAAAATCTCCCACGCCAGCGGTTGCTTTGATCATGAACCAGGCCTTTTCCGGTACCCGCCCATCGTCAGTAGGTTCCATCTCCATGAAAACGTATCCCGGATACAACTTTCGCCTATACACCGTTTGCTTACCGCCACGAATCCGTTTAATCTGCTCAGCGGGAACCTCAATCCTACCAATAATGTCACCGAGATCCCTCTGTGCGATTTTCTGTGTAAGGGCCTCTTTGACCTGTATTTCTTTGTTTGCCGCAACTCTTAAGACGTACCACTGCATCGCTATGCCTAAAGATACAAGAACTTTCAAGCACAAACCTTTATTTTTAGCGCATCATTATGCTCACCTTAGGTGACAAGACGCTATCACTATCCCCCCTGGTCCCACTGATAAGCATCCCAGAGTTCACCTGAGGTCCAACCAGCTTAATCCAGTCTCCTTAGCGCCAGCCTTGCTTTAGATATTGATCTCCCTGACCTGTATTAATAGCCACCAACCACCCTATATACATGCAAGAAACCTATCTCAACAGCCGGTCAAAGAGCATCCCGAAGCTGATATCCGTTGTTCCAAGAAATATAGCCATAAGAACAACGACTACGATGACTATAAAAGTCGAGACCGCTATTTCCTTTCTGCTCGACCAGCTTACTTTTTTTAATTCTCCTTCGGCTGCGATCATGAAATCTGCAACCGTAGGTTTATTTACAATCCAGTAAACTAGAAGACACAAACCAACAAACACCCCGGCAGGGACCATGGTCTTGACCCACAATACGAGGTCGGTGGCATCCAACCGCTTAAAAAGCTGTAGACAACCAAGTCCAACAATCAACGCCGCACTAAAGCCGGTGCACAACCTCGTATATTTGCCCTGTCCACGTTTGTATATCTTGAACGCCATATTTAATTTAATAGACCTCGTGTCTCTGCTTAATCTCAGCCCCGATTCAAGCAACAACAAAACCAGGCCAGGAGGGAATCGAACCCCCAACCTTCGGTTTTGGAGACCGACGCTCTGCCAATTGAGCTACTGGCCTATCTGCCGTATGTGATTGCTGCAAGGCAAGTTCACGTTCATTTTCGCCGTATCTTGTGAGCCGTGTGTTTGAACTCGCTGCTACAAAATTTTTTCAACTCGAGCTTCGGTACTCCCTCTGCAACACTAATACTTGTCCTATAATTTCTTTGTCCACACTGGCTACACTCAAGCCAGACATATTCTCTCTTGCTCTTCTTTTTCTTTGCCATAACATGTGTCCGCGCCCAATAATCCTGCCAATCAAGGAACACTTGCTTTCTTGGCAGATGACCATTTAATACGCCTTGCGATAACGAGCGATTCACGCTCCTAAGGCTGTGGGGGTTCCTGCTATTATTCAGAGATGCTTAAGCAAGAATCTTAGTCACGACACCCGCACCGACTGTTCGGCCACCTTCGCGAATAGCAAACCTAAGCCCGTCCTCCATAGCTATCGGTGCGATAATCTCCACCTCCATCGTAATATTGTCCCCTGGCATACACATCTCTGCGGATTTACCTTCAGCGCTCATAAGCCCAAGCATAGAACCGGTGACGTCGGTTGTCCTGAAATAGAACTGTGGCCTGTAGCCTGCGAAGAAAGGTGTGTGACGACCACCTTCTTCCTTTGTCAACACATACACTTCAGCGTGAAACTTGGTGTGCGGCGTAATGGAGGCTGGAGCTGCAACAACCTGTCCCCTCTGCAAATCTTTCTTCTCGACCCCTCGTAAAAGTACGCCGATGTTATCACCAGCCTGGCCTTCATCCAACGTCTTGTTAAACATCTCCACACCGGTGACGACTGTCTTTCGTGTTTCCTTCGCAAGGCCAACAACCTCAATTTCTTCGCCAACGCGGACCTTACCGCGCTCCACACGACCGGTGCCGACAGTCCCACGACCTTTTATACTGAAGACATCCTCCACAGGCATAAGAAACGGCTTGTCGACGTCGCGTTCAGGAAGCGGGAAATACTCGTCTACGGCTGCCATCAACTCGTCGATACACTTGCATGCCTCGTCGTCTTTACCCTCACTTTGCATAGCCGCCAAAGCCGAGCCTTTGATGAGGGGGATTTCGTCGCCGGGAAAATCGTATTTGCTCAGCAATTCCCTTATCTCCAGTTCAACAAGCTCGATCAGCTCAGGGTCGTCGACCTGATCGACCTTATTGAGGAAAACAACAATCTTGGGCACATTAACCTGGCGAGCGAGCAGGATGTGCTCTCGCGTCTGTGGCATAGGGCCATCGCCGGCAGCTACGACCAGAATTGCCCCATCCATTTGAGCGGCACCCGTAATCATATTCTTGATATAGTCCGCATGTCCCGGACAATCAACATGCGCATAGTGACGTTTGTCGGTCTCATATTCCACGTGCGCGGTGTTTATCGTAACTCCTCTCTCCCTCTCCTCTGGGGCATTGTCGATGTCGTCAAATCTCTTGATGTTGCCGCCGCCCCTCACATGAGCCAGACGCATCGTGATCGCCGCTGTCAACGTTGTTTTACCATGGTCTATATGACCAATAGTGCCAATATTGATGTGTGGTTTTGTCCGCTCAAATACCGCCTTAGCCATCTTAATGTAAACCTCCAATGTGCCAAGTTAGTGCTTTCTTGATTATTCTCCGACTAACACTGTAAAACTGACCGGATAATTTCTATGAACAACTCACAACCGGAATTGCCCCAAAACATATACGCAATACCGATTTGGTCCGCTTGCATTTAGCTGCTGATGGGACTCGAACCCATGACCTCGTCCTTACCAAGGACGCGCTCTACCAACTGAGCTACAGCAGCAT
>CAYSPM010000010.1:0-21370 GCA_964432925.1 uncultured Pirellulales bacterium
ATGTGAACCGCAAGACGACTACAAGCAATCAAACACACATGTTCCTCCTAACCAATCCTCAGACCAAGTCCTCCGCTTCTTCAAAAGCTATCCTATTACTCCTTAAATCTGTCAATTTTACAGTTCAGCTCGCTACCAACTAAAGACGATGGCGTACTGCGCCTACCACTCTGAACGGCATACTCTGAGTCTTGCTCAAGCCGTCCAGCGAATCTGGCAGAAAGTCCAGGAGGAAACCTCAGAGAGAATTAATGGCCCGATAATATCTACTAAAATGCCCATGTATCGACTTTTCCGCAAGTCATCAATATTTATGTCATCGATTCTGAGGGTGTGATTGCTGCCCTACTTTTATTGCGAAAATGGCGAAACACAAAGAGTATAAGCTCGCATCGGTCTTGCACGCCAAATCGGGAAAAAAGTCGGCTAAGATGTGTCCGGACAGTTGCCACAGATATTTTCATATCCATTGCAATCTGCCGGTCTGATTGGCCTTGAAGAAGGTGCCTAACTATCTCCGCTTGTCTTCGAGGCAGTGACAGATCGTTAACAAGTTCGAACCATTCCTCCTCGGAGAATATTTCCATCTGTGCAAACAGACTTGTTTTGTCCATCCCTGACATCTAACCCACGCTCCGATTTCAGGCCACTTTTCAAAGCTGAAACGCACATCAGACGGCTCAACACCGCCGCAGTTTTCTAACTCATTAACAGGCAAAAGACGTAGTTATTAACTGCAAGACTGTGATATTATCAGTGTGAAATACTTTGGGGAGAAAATAAAGATATTTGCTCATCCATAAGCAACTCCTCCGTAACAACCGTCTTTGCCGACTATTGTGTTCTCGTAGTCAAGCTAATTCCGGCTCACTACCACTACCTAATTTAGCACAAATAATACTGCTTGTGCGCCGAATCCGCACTCCTCCATACGTGATACAACACTAATCTCAAGAAATACGTTTGTCAAGCTTTTTCACATAAACTTGGTGGTTTTTTTATGCAGGTGCGCTCTTACAGGCAAGTAGTTCTCGCTAAACTAAAATGAAGAATCCTACGTCAATATCCTATGGTTCCTTAAGGCGCTTGCCTTATCGCACTTGGCTAGTATGCCTTCCACAGATAGAGAATCTGCGGTGTACTCAGTTCGTGCAAAACTGCTTTGCCAAGTACTAACGAATTCGGCCTGCGGTAGCTTAAGAAGGTAGCCAGAGAAAAAACTTCATGATATTCTACTACTTGCGCCTTTTTAATACCCGCAAGTGACTTTACCAGTTCAATCGCTTCATCCAGATAGCCAACCTGGTCAATCAGCCCCACATCAAGCGCATCTTGAGCAAAGAAAATACTGCCGTCGGCAAGTGGTCTTACCTCATCGGGCGTAAGCGATTCCTTTCTCCCCTCAGCAACGACCTGCACAAACCTTTCATAAGCAGGCGTCAGAAGTCTTTCTTGGAGATATTGTAGCTCATTTGGCTCAGGGACCCTGAAGGAACTCGGCCAATCCTTTTTATCACCTTCCTTCAAGATCACTGCCTTAATACCAAGCTTATCTTCGAGTAGTTCCTTCAGAACCAAATGGCCCATTATCACGCCAATCGAACCCGTAATTGTCATCGGCTCTGCTACGATCTTCTCGCAAGCAACCGATGTATAATAGCCACCGGAGGCAGCCATATTCTGCATGAATGCAATAGTAGGTATGCCTTGTTCTTCTCTGTATTTCAGGATTTCCTGGTAGATATGGTCGCTACCAGCAATCGTTCCGCCCGGCGAATTCACACGAACGATCATTCCCTTTACATGCTCATCCTGCCGTGCCGCCTTTAACTGCCGGTAAACACTTTCAGCCTGTTCGACATTGATAAGGCCCTCGATATTTATCACTACAATCTTATTAGATCGCGGCCCTTCTCGTACGACCTCCTCAGTAAAAGCACGTTTAGGTCGTGCCGCAAATACCGTTAGCAAGCCAATTAAAATCAGAAAAAGCGCGGCATTTGCTAAAACCGACAGTGCCAAAACAACCCCCCAGAAAATCTTCCAGCCGATTCCTTTTCGTGTAGTATCTGTCGCGCGATTATGCCTATCAAGCCCTGGTACGGCTTCCGACGATTGCGATTCAACTGGCCCTGACAAATTATTGTTTTGCTCGAAATCCATGGCAGCCCCTTTCAAAAAATAACGCAAACATTATAAGATACCTTATTTACATCGTCAATAAAGACATTCGCGCTTTCATCCCACCCCTTACAGGTTAAAGGAGTTCAATTTCTCTTTTGACGCATCAGTCCCAACGCGAAAAAAGATTCTCTATTAGAAGGTAATAAATGCTCTAACCCTGTGCGGTTCTTTGAAGAAACAGCGTTACAGAAAACAAGTCATAGATAAACAACCACTTCTGCTAATGCTTGACAATAAGGACGTCAAGCCTAAAATCTCAAACTATGGGTGACTCACCGTCGCAGAAAATGAAAAAGAAAAGAAAAAAACACAGTCTCATAGCAGATTACCTGCTTTACGTCGTAGTGCGAATCCTCGCAATTTTCGTCTATTTATTCGACGTTGAGACAAATCTTAAAGCCGCTTGTTTTCTCGGAAGGTTGTTGTGGAGATTTTATCACCGTGGGCGCAAACGTGCGTTGGATAACCTCCATGCAAGTTTTCCCGAAAAAAGCGAACAATGGATTCGGCAAACCGGTCGGAGAAGCTTCGAACACATCGCGATGTTAGGTATAGATGTTTTGTTCACACCAAGAATAGTTAAGAAACACAACTGGCGGGAGTACTCGCGATACAGAAATGTTGAAAGAGCCAAATGGCTCATGCAGGAAAAAAAGGGCCTGCTCATGGTTACCGGCCACTACAGCAACTTTGAGATCATAGGCTACTTAATGGGATTATTTGGCTTTGATATCTACGCTATCGCCCGACCCCTCGACAATAGGTTTATCAACAAGTATTTATACAGAGTACGCCGACGTGCCGGACAAAAAATAATAGACAAAAAAGGCGCGGTTGAATTGATGGAAACAATCAGCTCAAGCGGTGCAACGCTTTGTTTTATCGCCGATCAGGATGCAGGCCAAAAAGGCCTTTTCGTTGACTTCTTTGGCCGAAAAGCAAGCACTTATAAAAGTATCGGCCTATTAGCGATCACTAACAACATTCCCATTGTAGTCGGATACAGCAGGAGAATTGACAACCGTTTTTATTTTGAGATCGGTACTACACGCATTATCTTGCCTCAAGAATGGGCTGACAAGGACGACCCGCTTAGGTGGGTAACAACCGAGTACACCAAAGCTATCGAAGAATTCGTAAGGCAGGACCCGAGCCAGTATTGGTGGGTACACCGACGGTGGAAGCATCGGCCAAGAGAAAGGAAAAAGCACATCGCTCATGAAGCTTCATCCGCCACCACATCTCAAATGTCACTTTAGAATCACACCTACACAGTTCATCACAACTTTTAGAAGGTATCCCTTCAACGTTTCCACCGAAGCAAGCAAGTAATACCAATTGTGATTAAATTTGCGGCTTTCATTCATTTCTACCGAAGCCAAGCAGCGAACAAAAAATGTCATTTCGACCGAAGTGAGCACCGCGAACGGAGCGGAGAAATCTGGTTTAGATGTAGGGTGGGGCAAGCCCCACCGTTATTTTATCGGTGGGCTGACTCATGCTACGTAGCTACTTCGCAGAGTAGTAAGCCCACCCTATATGGCTAAGGAACGCCTTACGGTGCGTTCGAAATGACAAGAATAAGCGCATTAACTATTCACAATCAGTATAAGTAATATTTTGGCGAGCCGGTATGCAGAACCATTGTCGCAGGAAATACTAACATTAACTGCAAGGTAGATTTTACAGACTTTGCCATTATAGCCTTTCACTGGCTACACGAAAAATAGTCTGTAAAAGCCACCTCTATACTAATGCGTAATATGACGATGGATTAAGAATAACCAAAAAACTGGTCAGCTAAAACTTTACCAATTCCTTTTTTTCCGAAGGACACATAAAACTAATCTACGTATAATATTACCTTGTGACAACAGACACCTTAAAACACAAACAGGCTTACCTCTATGCGTCCATCGCAGTTTTATTGTGGGCTACAATTGCCACGGCTTTTAAAATCTCCCTGCGATACTCTGACCTGTTGCCCCTGTTGTTTTTTGCTTCTATCACATCAACAGGCATCTTCCTTATATTTCTGCTGGTCTTCAAAAAGATAACACTACTCAGAACTCTATCAAAACAGGATTATTTGCGCTCGGCCATTCTGGGTTTTACCAATCCATTCCTCTATTACATCGTCCTGCTCAAAGCCTACTCTATACTGCCTGCTCAAGAAGCTATGACAATAAACTGGACATGGCCGATAACCCTCGTGCTGTTATCAATACTCTTGCTAAAACAGAAAATCCATTTGCAAAGTATCCTGGCCATAACTATTAGCTTCGTTGGTGTTTTCATCATAGCAACCCGAGGGGACATCCTGAGCTTTAGATTTACTAATCCAAAAGGTGTGTTCTTAGCACTGGGCAGTACTTTAATCTGGTCTGTCTGGTGGGTCTACAACATCAAAGATAAATGTGACGAGAATGTCCGATTGTTTCTAAACTTTGCGTTTGGTTCGTTCTTCATGCTGCTTGTGATGCTACTATTCACAGGAATACAAATCCCAAGTCGCAACACAATTTTGTCAGCTATTTACATTGGCCTATTCGAGATGGGCTTCACTTTCCTGATCTGGCTGAAAGCACTGAAATCAGCCATATCGACAGCCCACGTAGCAAACCTAATTCACTTAGTACCCTTCCTCTCTTTGATTGTGATCCATTTCGCTCTCGGCGAAGCGATTTATCCATCAACAATACTCGGTCTTGTACTCATTCTCACTGGCATAGCCCTACAAAAACTCTGGGGCTAACTACCCACTGGCCACAATAAGCTAAACTGTATATTAGTGCAAAACAGTTCCTCCCTGTATTTCGTCCAGAATGTATTCGACTATCTGGTCTAAGTGCACCGTTACTTCTTCCGTGCAGTGCTCGGAAAACACCCGCAGCTCCTTGACCTCGATACCGTAAATACGAACGTCACATGGAATGCGATAGCCCCATTGCCTTCCAAGGTGAAATGCCGTTGCAAAATTTACATCGTGCGGACTGCTTGGCCGAACGGTCGAAGCAAAGTCATCAAGGTTTAACCGATGCACCGTCCCCGGCGGTGAACAACCGAGCTGGATGGCATCAATCACTACAAGCCTGTCATAGCTCGCTAAGTGTGGAACAATATCCATTGTGGCAGCAGAGGATTTTATAAAATCATAATGTACACTCTGCCCAGCAGATAATGAACCTAAGCGCTTCTTCAAACGATCAGCTACTACATGAGCCACGCCATCGTCTGACAGAATTGGATTACCAAGAGCAAGTATCAGTGTCTTCATGCTATGCCCTACGGCCGCTTAATAGTCCTAACAAGCTGTTTCTTATGATCAAATATCTGCACTTCCATTGGCATTTGGCCCGGCAAAGCGTGGGTCGAGCACGAAAAACACGGGTCATACGCACGGAAACACATCTCTAACATATTTAATATACCGTTGCTGACCTCCGCTTTGTGAATTACCGCCTTAGCCACCTTTTTCATCGATAGATTCATTGCCGGGTAATTGATGCTGGAAGCGACCAGGAGATTAAGCTTTTTGACCAGACCATCATCATCGCACTCATAGTGATGTATTAGCGTGCCACGAGGTGCGGCTATAATACCGATACCAACTGTCGGCTTTTCAGTTGGAATGTTGCGTACTGCTTTTGAAGTAATATCAGGATCATCAATCAACTCCTTGAGCCTTTCCGTTGCGTACATTACCTCAATAGCCCTTGCCCAGTGAAATGCAAGTGTAAAGTGTGCTGGTTTTCCGCCTAGCACACTGAAGAAACGCTCGGTAGCCTCCTGAGCAAGGGGCGTCGGAATTCTGTCCGCCACATTCAGTCTGCCCAATGGAGCCACCCGGACAATACCGCTATCGAAGCCATCCTTAAAACCATGCCATCCCACTTTGCGAAGGTACGGCATCTTCAGGTAACTCCATGGCACCACATGCTCAGCCATGTGCTCAAGATAGTTCTCAGGCCCGTATCGCCCGAATTCTTTGCCCGATGGATCGATAATCCGAATCTCGCCGTCATAGAAATTCAACTCGTTATTCTCATCGACCATCCCCATGTAATATGTCTCGTGGTAAAACAGGTCTTTGCTCAGCACAACATCAACCAACCGTTTGTTTTTAAGGATGAAATCATCCACAACCTGCAATGTGAACTTGCCGAACTCAACAAGCTCATCTGCCATTTTTGCGATCTTATCTCTGTTCTCCTCTGAAAGCGGCTGTGAGACACCGCCGGGCAAACCAAAAATCGGGTGGGTGGCCTTGCCCCCAATTATTTCCTGAATTTGTGCGCTATACGCCCGGTTAACCAGGACCTTTTTACCTATTTCAGGGCCGACAACATTTATCACGCCCACAATATTTCTTTCTTCCGGCTCGGCTGCCCATCCGCATATCAGGTCCGGCCCAACAGACATCGCATATATATGGGCAATATGACTGTGCAGCATGTGGGCACAATAACCCAGCTCTCGCAACTTTTTTGCTGTCGGTGTTGGCTCAATACCGTATGCCATGTCAAGGGCCTTAACCGCTGCCAGATGATGGGGCCACGGACAGACACCGCAAAGCCGGGTTGTGATACGTGGAATTTCTTCTATTGGCCGACCCTTACAGAACTCCTCAAACCCGCGCAGCTCAACCACTTGAAAATACGTGTCTTCAACTTCACCCTGGTCATCCAAAAAGACGTTGATCTGTGCATGGCCCTCAAGTCTGGTGGCAGGAGCTATTCGGATTACCTTTTCCTTGACCTTGTATTTTTCATCATCAAGTTTCGGATAACTCATAAAAACCTTACCTCAGTTACTCAAACTGTCCGATTCTTTGTGTCATTCCCGCACAGGAGTCTGTTGCTAAAGTGGAGATTGCTTCGTCGTTTCACTCCTCGCAATGACAAACACTGCGTTTTAATGTCATTGCGAGGCCTATGAAATAGGCCGTGGCAATCTCAAACACTCCACAATAATGTTTGGCAACAAGCCCGCAGGCGGGAATCCATTAAAGTTATCAGCAAATTGGATTCCCGTTCCCCGGTCGTAGCCGAGGACAAGTTTCACGGGAATGACAAAGTGCAATATGTTGTTGTCAAATGAGTATTTACGTTGTTTTCAATTAAAATTCGGTCAGTCTGATTTAGGTATTTCGTCCTGCTTGTTTTTACTATTCTTTCACCACTCGCCGCAGCAAGGACTTCGGCAGTGTAAAACGATAGAACGTCCCCAGCGGGTCGCGCATCTTAGCCATCAACTTCTCAATTTCTTCTTCCGGCAGCTCCGACTCAGAGCCGCTGACCTTCAATATAGATGTAAATGCGCTCAGACAGCTTGCGCCGTGGTCAAGGACCGCCGCTGTAGGACCCATACAACCTCGGCACGGCATGTTCACCTTTATGCACTTGGAATCACACCCTGCTCTTGTTGCGGGACCGAAGCACAAAATGCCTTGCTCAAGAAAGCACTTCTCCGGATCCAATTCCGTATAGTCAACGCTCTTGATTTCATCGATGAAAACCTTATCCGGCCTTTGCCGAGGACATTCGTCGCATAACGTCCGCTCCGAAGCTAAAATTACACCCTTGGGTGGCAGCTCAGCCTTGCCGTGAACAAAATCCAAAACAATACTCAATAGCTTGACGTTCATTTCACGAGTTGGAGGGCATGCCCCGATAATGTAATCTACGTCGATAACATCATCTAAAGCTTTGACTTCCTCGAACAGATCAGGTAACTCCAGCTCATGTCCCTCTGGACTTACGTAGTGTGTCTGAGGCCTGGTATGCTCCGGATTATCCGTTGTTGCCGTTTCCTCATAGACCGTATCGAGAATTCTATTTTTAGTCGTGACATTTGCCAAGCCGGGTATCCCACCAAAAGCTGCACACGCACCATACGCAACCATAATCTGTGACTTCTTGCGAAGCAGCTTAGCTATATGCTCGTTTTCACTGTTTCGCACGGCACCGTGATACAGGCAGATAGTAATCTCACCATCCTGCATCGCCTCAACGTCTTTCAATTTTATGTCCGTAACCAGAGGAGCGTATGTAAGGTCCGCCACTTCAAAAAGTTTTAGCAGCTCAACATCAAGGTCCAATATCGCAATGTCGCAACCCGAGCAAGTTGCACCCTGAGCTATAGCGATTTTTATTTTTTCAGGCATCAGCAACCCCCTTCGCAGCACCCGCAGCCTTAGGGGCAACCGCGCCCTTTCGGTATGGACTCGGACCAAGCTCTATTATACGCCCAATAAATTCATTCATCGTCGTCGCAAACTTCTCAGCCTCGCCCGCCGAAATCCACGCAAGCCCCAGCCGTTCCTCTTTGAGCCCGAACTGCTTCAGTAAAGTTCGCAGCATAGCTATTCGTCTCCGCGTGCGGTAATTACCACCTATATAATGACAGTCCCCCGGGTGACATCCAGCCACCATCACACCATCGGCACCGAGCCTGAAGGCTTCAATAATCCACTCCGGATCGACGCGGGCTGAACACATCGTCCGTATAACGCGAAAATACGGCTTGATCTGGTAACGACTTATGCCTGCCAGGTCACCACCAGCGTACGCACACCAATTGCAGCAAAAGACAATTATTTTAGGCTTAAATGTCACTTCATCTGCCATAATCATTCAGCTAAAGCTGCCTTAATCATTGCCAGCATTTGCTCGTTCTTGAATCCTTTCTGTTCCATCGCCCCACTCGGACAGGCAGCAACACAACCGCCGCAGCCTTTACACATAGCTTCGTTTATCCGCACCATTTTTTCTCCTTCTTTGCCGTCGGCCCGATCCACAATTTCCAGCGCGTTGTATTCACAAACCGGCACACAAATGCCACACCCGTCACATAGATCCTCATTGACCGCAGCAATTGTTGGCTCCGCCTCATATTTATCCTTGCAGATAATCGTGCACGCCTTGGTTGCCGCTGCCTCTGCCTGAGCAATAGTCTCAGCCATCGACTTAGGACTGTGAGCCAGCCCGGCGACAAAGATACCTTCCGTGGCAAACTCAACCGGACGAAGCTTAACGTGCGCCTCGAGAAAAAAGCCATCTTCATTCATCGGCACTTTCAGCATCTTAGCGAGCGCATCATTGCCACTGTCAGGCTCGATTCTGCTGCTCAAAACCAATAGGTCAGGCTCTAACACCAACTCGTCATCCAGAAGTAGCTCTCGCACCGTCAATTTAATTCGCCCCTGACCTCTGCTTGCCGTTCGCTCAACTTTGGGCTTACTCTCCAGCTCATACCGCACAAAAATAACTCCTTTCTCACGTGCCTGCTGGAAGTACTCTTCATTAAAGCCATAAGTGCGAATATCCCGGTAAAGAACATAGACCTCAGTCTCAGGCGAAAGCTCTTTAATCCTTAGCGCGTTTTTCACTGCGGTATTGCAGCATACCCGACTGCAATACATGTGGCCTTGTTCGCGGGAGCCAACACACTGAATCATCACAACAGTTTTAACTTTCGATAGTGCCCCAGACTTGCCAAGCATATCTTCAAGCTCTAACTGCGTTACTATTCTCTCATCATCACCATACAGATACTCCTCAGGTTTATGCTCAAGCCCGCCGGTCGCCACAATAAATGCACCGTGTTTGAATTTTGTCTCTTTGCGACCCGTCTTGAGAGTACTTTCGAAGTTGCCGATAAATCCCTCCACATTCGCAAGCTCGGTACCGGTATAAATAAAAACGTTGGGATTGTTTCGCACACGCTCTTCAAGATGCCCCAGATATGCCTGAACATCCGGTTCGGCTAATGTAGCGAGGAGCCTTCTCAGGTTGCCCCCCAGTTGTTTTTCTCGCTCAACAACAGCCACCTTAAATCCCTGATCGGCCACAGCCAGAGCAGCCGTCATCCCTGCAAGACCGCCACCGACCACAATCGCCGATGGCGTGACATCCAGCTGCGCCGCAGTTAGCGGTTCAACCAGCGCCACCTTCGCAACCGCCATTCGCACCAGATCTTTAGCCTTATTCGTAGCCTCTTGTGGCTCCTCCTTATGAATCCATGAGCACTGGTCACGGATATTGGCCATCTCAAACAAATGCGGATTAAGACCTGACTCGCGCAACGTCTGTTGAAAGAGCGGCTCATGTGTCCGTGGTGAGCATGATGCTACGACAACACGATTCAAATTATGCTCGATGATCATCTCCCGAATATGATCTTGTGTATCTTGTGAGCAAGTATAAAGATTGTCTTCAGCGTAAGCTACGTAGTGTAAAGACCTCGCGTATTCTGCTGTCGATGGCACATCTACAACCGAACCAATATTGATCCCACAGTGACACACAAATACACCTACACGAGGCTCTTCACAACTTATGTCACGTTCGGCTGGAAATTCCCGCTCAACCGTCAGCGTTCCTCTGACATCAGCTAAAAGTTGACCCGCCTTACCTGCTGAGCCGCTGGCTCCGGTGACGGTCTCCGGTATATCCTTTGGCCCCGAAGCTGCGCCTGCAACAAAGATTCCAGGACGTGACGTTTCAAGCGGCCGGTAAGAACTTGTCCAGATGAATCCATTTGGATCAAGCCGAATCCCAAGACGCGCTGCCAATTTTCTCTGTTGCTCGTTTGGCTCCAAACCCACCGATAGGACTACCATATCGAACTGCTCTTCAGACACCGGCCCAGCTTCATCAGCATACTTGACATGTAATCCGCTACTGCCATTGCTCTTGTATACATCGCAGACGCGCGCCCTCTTGAAGTGTACACCGTATTCAGACTTCGCCCTCTCGTAGTACTTATCGAAATCCTTGCCAAACGCCCGCATATCCATAAAAAATATAGTGACATCGACGTCCTTGATGTGCTCCTTGGCAACCACCGCTTCTTTAATGGCATACATACAACAAACCGAAGAGCAATATGCATTCCGGCAGGAAATGTCACGCGACCCAACGCATTGCAGGAACGCAATTTTTTTCGGTTCCTTACCATCAGAAGGCTTGCGTACATGCCCGGCAAACGGACCGGAGGCCGATAGAATTCTCTCAAACTGAATACTGCTGATCACATCAGGGTAGCGGCTGTAGCCAAAGTCATACTTCTGCTGAGCTAAGAATTCTTCAAATCCCGGCACAACAACAATCGCACCGACATCGATCTGCTGTATTTTATCCTGCTGCTGATGACAAATCGCCTCAGCTTTGCAAACAGTCACACACTGCAGACACTCTGAGCAAACACTGCAATGTAAACAGCGTTTCGCCTCTTCGACAGCCTGCTCCTCCGTGTATCCAAGTTCCACTTCCCCAAACCCTTTTATTCTTTCATCCACTGGCAGGGTAGGCATAGGAATCCTATAGGCACGCGGATGCGCCCCTTCTGGTACTGGAGCTAATTCTTTAGCCGAAAGCCGTGGCTTTATATCATCACGACCCTCTCGCAGATCCTCGCCGTTCAAAAATCGATCTATCGACACCGCTGCTTTATGACCTGCTACAATCGCATTGACCGCCACATCCGGTCCCGAAACCACATCTCCGCCGGCAAAGATCCTTTTCACATCCGTCGCCAGCGTATCCTCATCAACACGGATAAATCCCGCTCGAGTCTCCAACAAACCGTCGGCTGCCTTTAACAACTCCCAATCCACAGCCTGACCAATCGCCACCACGACTGAGTCGGCTGGTATAATACGCTCGGAACCGGGGCGCACGACAGGTGCAAATCGACCCTGCTTATCGAATAGAGACAGACACTCTCTGAATTCAACACCCGCAACATGGCTGTTGCTGCCCACAATCCGTTTTGGTGAGAGCCTGTTGTGAATAACAATCCCTTCCTCTTTGGCGGCCTCAACCTCGTCCGCCGATGCAAACATCTCCTCAGGCGACTCCAGACAACAAATATGAACGTCACTAACGCCCAAACGCCGAACCGTACGGGCAACGTCAATCGCAACATTACCCCCGCCTATAACTATAATCTGCTCGCCAAGGTCAACCGGCTGACCCAAACTTGCCGCCCTAAGCAAATCGGTGAAGCCTCGTACTCCCTCCAATTCCGTACCTGATATCGGTACCAAGCCGGTCTCTGTAACCTGCACTGCTTTCAAATCTGCCAGCACACCAATATCAGCCTCCTGGCTCACAGCCGGAATAACAATATCCGCTTCCATTATGAATCGCGAATCCTCGATCGGTATTGGCTCGCGTCGTCCGGATTCGTCAGGTTCGCCAAGTGACATACGAACGCATTCCAGCGCAGCAACTCTCCCGCCGGTCCCGAGAATCCGCGTAGGCATAGCTTGAAAACGGAAATCAACGCCCTCTTCCTCACACGCTTTGATATCCGCCTGTTCGACCGGCACCTCCTCTCTGCCCCGGCGATAGAGAACTGTAACGCGACGAGCACCAAGTCGCAACGCTGTCCGGCATGCGTCAACAGACGCATTACCACCGCCGATAACAACAACGATCCTATTCGCTATGTCGGTCGGCTGGCCCAATTTCGCTCTAAGTAGAAATTTCGTGCCATGAATTACGCCGTCGAGGTCCTCACCCTCGATGCCAAGTCGTCGGCTCTTGTGTGTGCCGATCGCAGTAAAGATCGCCTCGAAGCCCTGGTTGAAAAGGTCGTTGAGAGTCAACTCCGGTCCAACCGGCGTGCTAAGCCTGACCTCCACGCCTGCCCTCTTTATAGCATCTATCTCATAGTCCAGCACATCTGTCGGCAGCCTGTATCGCGGCACACCGACCCGCAGCATCCCTCCTGCCACATCAAGCGACTCAAAGACAACCGGCTTATATCCCATGTTCGCAAGGTCCCACGCACACGTTAGTCCTGCCGGACCACTGCCAACTATGGCCACCTTTCTGCCGGCACCCCGCCTTTGTGGGAACTCAGCCTGCCGCCTTGCCTTTATATGGTCGCTGACCTCCAACGGTTGGCCCTTTCGAGCCGCCGCAATCTCACGGTCCGCCAGGAAGCGATGCAAATCTCGAATCGCCAGCGCCTCGTCTATCTTGCCCCGATTGCACGCATCTTGACACGGGTGGGTACAAATCCGCCCACAAGTCGCGGGAAATGGATTCTTAGCCCGGTAAAGCTCCAATGCCTCGTCGAAATTACCCTGTGCTAAAAGAGCGATGAATCCTTGCACGTTTACGCCCGCGGGACACGTATTTCGGCACGGTGGACTAAGACGTTTATCGATAACAAATGCATTGGGATATGCTTGCGGATAGGGCCGGAATATCGCCTTTCTCTCACCTACCTCAGCGTCAAACTCATTGGGCCTTATAACGGGACAAACCTCCACGCACTCACCACAACCTGTGCACTTGTCTAAATCAACGAACCGTGCTCGGTTTCTGATCTTCACATTGAACTTGCCGGCAGTGCCCGAGACCTCTTCCAGATCCGACCATGTAATCGTCTCAATATTCAGATGCCGACCACATTCAACTATTTTCGGCGAAAGAATACACATCGCGCAATCATTCGTCGGAAAGGTCTTGTCTAACCTTGCCATGTTGCCGCCGATTGCAGCAGAGCTCTCCAGCAGAAACACCTTCTGTCCTGTTTCAGCCAAATCAAGAGCTGTCTGAATGCCCGCAATACCGCCGCCAACTACGAGCACAGCCCCAACCTTGCCGTTAGCAGCAATCCTCTTTTTGCCGCGCTTAGGCCTTTTATTCTTATTGCGTGCGATCATTTCTATCAACTATACTCCAAATGTTCACGCCGCATTTGGCAATTTAAAAGTCACAAAGAAATCAAGCTCCGGTCGTAGTGATTTCCTCCACTTTCTTTCTGATTCTCTTGTACTTGTCGTGATCTGTCACAAGCACATTTACCATGTCCCTGCGAAGCTTTTGCGTCAGTTCATCCAGTTGCTCAATCTCATCCAACAAATCTCCACGGACATAGCCTTCCTCAATCGCCATTTCACGCAGCGCCCTGATCACATCTCTGAACTTGACATTCTGAGGGCACTTGGCACTGCAAGAATAACACTGCACACATCGCCAGATCACAGGCGAAGAAAGTACTTTCTGACGCATCCCAAGCAGCACCTGGCGGATAATCCTCCGAGGGTCGAACTCCGGATCCACCCCAGCAACCGGACAGCCAGCCGTGCATGTGCCGCACGAAAAGCACAGTTTCACATTATCACCGCCGGGATGGGCGGCAACGTCGTATTTGAACCGAGGATCCACGTTTTTACTTTCAATCACTTCCATCTTATGTTTCCAGCTTTCTATATTATTCTTTACTATCCAATTCTATCTCACAACTACGGCCTTACACTGCTCAGCCTGACCGCAGTCCTGTTCTTTGTACAATCTCCGGCACCACTTGCTCCCACTCTATAGCCATAATATGAATACCTACTACTCCTTCAATTTCACGCAGCCGCTGAATTTGTTCCACACAAATCTCGATTCCCTCAGCTTTTGGGTCCTCTGCCTTAGCCATCCTTTCTATATAGTATTCAGGCACCGTCACTCCGGCGACTTGATCACGCATATATTTTGCCATCCCAACAGACTTTAATGGCGTCACTCCAGCGAGAATTTTGCACTTTTTGTGCAAACCCCGACTGCGTACCTGCTCCATCCACACCTCAAAGCGTTCCATATCGTAGATACACTGAGTCTGGATAAAATCGACTCCAGCATTAACTTTCTTGTCCAGCCGAACAACTCGAAATTCCAACGGATCAGCAAAAGGATTCGCCGCACCACCAACGAACATTCGCGGCTCTTTTACTTCCGCCTTTTTGGAATTCTTGATCTCCTCGCCGTTTGCAAAAATCTTCTTATCACGCATATCCCGGACCATCTGAATCAATTGTATGGAATCAAGATCGAAAACACTCTTTGCTGTGGGGTGATTCCCGAAAGATTGATGGTCCCCCGTAAGGCAAAGGACGTTGCGAACCCCCAGTAGATATGCTCCCAGTATATCTGACTGCATCGAAAGTCGATTTCTATCCCGACACGTAATTTGTATGATCGGCTCAAGTCCAAGATCAAGAACCAGCTTGCTTGTTGCTATGCTTGACACACGTACAATTGCTGTTTGATTATCCGTTATGTTTGCAGCGTCAACCCAACCCAACAAATATTCGACCTTCCTTTTGATAACATCCGGATCGGCACTTTTTGGAGGACCCAGCTCAGCCGTAACTGCAAATCTGCCGGTCTCAAGCACCTTTTCTAAATTGCTACCGGATTTATAATTGCCGTCAACCATTACAGCCCTGCCACATCCTCCCTCGAAAGCCGCCTTGGCCCTCCATCGTGCGTCCGGCTCCAATCTCTTGGCTGAGCATTTTCAGCAAGCACATCTAATTTACCCAAAGTTCGAAGACGATCATAAATCAACTGCCAGCCGCACTCTATATTCTCAGGGTCAACCTCACACATCCCGTTGACCGAACCTCCGCATGGACCATTAAGAAGCGACTTCGAGCACCGTGTCACCGGACACACGCCGCCAAAAATACCAAGCTTGCAGTCCCCGCACGCCAAGCAATTCTCCGACCACTGCCCTGCACCATCATTGGAGCCGCAAAACATCGTATTAAGGGCCGGATAAACACACTTCTGGGGAAAGACCTTTACCACCGTTTGAACTCCGACCCCACAAGCCATCGAAAGAATCGCATCGCACGATTCCGCCTGTTCCTTCACCGTATCAAAAAATTCAATGTCACATTGCCGTTCAATAGTGTTTTCTTGAACTTCCAGTTCGCCTGCAAGCCTTAATACAGAAGCCAACGTCGCAACTTCTCTCTCACCTCCAGCCAGACATACTGTCACACAGGTACCACAGCCCAGAACAAGCACACGCTTATGCCCGGACAGGTAATCCTTGATTTCTTCAATCGGCTTACGCTCTGCGACTATCATTATTTACGCTCCAATGCCGGCTGCTCGCTTGGCCGACTCCACCGTATTGTAAAGCAGCATCGTTATTGTCATCGGCCCAACACCACCTGGTACAGGTGTAATAAGCGAGGCCTTTTCTTTTACTGCTTCGAAATCTACATCACCCACCAGACGATAACCCTTCTTCTTTGTTGGGTCATCAACACGGTTAACTCCAACATCAATTACGACGACACCCTCTTTCACCATATCTGCTGTGATTGTATTCGGCCGACCCGCTGCAGCTATTAGAATATCTGCTCGCCTTGTATGGCCGGCAAGGTCCTTTGTACGGGTATGACAAACAGTAACAGTAGCATTGCCTGTCTTGTTTTTCTGAATAAGCATGTTCGCAAGTGGCTTACCGACAATGTTACTCCGACCAACTATTACCACTTCAGCTCCCTCAACTGTCACGCCGCTGCGAATCAGCAGTTGAATAACGCCGTGTGGCGTGCATGGCAGAAAAGCCTTCTCACCCACAACCATTTTGCCGACACTCATCGGATGGAAACCATCCACATCCTTAGCCGGGTCAATTGATAACAACACCTCCGCCTCGTTAAGATGCTTTGGCAAAGGTAATTGAACAAGAATACCGTTTATCTTTGGATCTTTGTTCATCCTGTCGACCAGCGCCATTAGATCTTGCTGCGATGCCTCAGCAGGCAACCGATTATCATCGGAATAAATGCCTATCTCCTCACAGGCTCGTTCTTTGGCCGTGACATAAGACTTTGAAGCCGGGTCCTCACCAACTAAAACAACGCCCAACCCAGGCACAATCCCTTGCTTTTTAAGCCGGGCAACTTCCTCTTTTAATTCAGCTCGCATATCTGCGGCCACCTGCTTACCGTTTATGATTTGCGCCGTCATTATTTTTCCACTCCGTTATTTGAGACATATTCAAGAAATTTGTAAGGCTCTACAGACGCCATCTCTCCAAACACTACCCGCCTTCTATCTACACCCACCTTTTCCAGCTCATTACGGATACGCTCTAATCTTTTCGCCGCCCGACTGGAACCGCTGATGTACTTACAATTTTCAAGGTGACATCCAAGAATCATAACCTTTTCTGCACCCAACTGTAATGCGCTAAGTACATCTCGTGGATCCACCTTGCCCACACATGGCACGCTAACTAATTGAACGCCCCCATCGTACACTGAGCTTAACCCGCCTCCGGCGGGCAAGATTGCCGCTGCGGTCGCGGCAGGATAGGCCGAATTCTCACAGGCAAAAACTACAACTCGCGGTTTGTCACCAAGTTCCGCTCGTATCTGCTCATCTGTGTACCGTGGTAATTGAATAGCTCCAACAGGACATTCTGCCGCACATATCCCACAACGCTGACATGTTATAAGCGATACGTGAGCACTCTTTTTTTCGTCATCCACGCTCACTGCACCGTGCGGACATATCCTCACACAAGTCAAACACAACACACACTTGTCACTATCCACAACAGCCGCGTCGTCAAAGACTTCGATCTGCTTATCTTTGAGCAGCTCATGGGCTTGTTCCGCCGTAGCCAAACCATCGACTTGACTATCTCTGAGCTCGTCTTCTCCCGCTGCTAAACCGACAACGAAAAGCCCTTGCCGATTAGTCTTGCCCGGCTCAAACCAAACATTATCTACCTGCAGATCTCCCTCTGGGCCGAGCCTTAGTCCTTCAACCAAATTCTTAAGCTCTCCATTACCGTTTTGGGTAAAGTCATCTGCCACAAGCACAAGGTCAAAATCTTCACGAACCTGTCGCCCTATAATTGGGTCGCGCAGTGACACAATCTTCCTTGTCCCCTCTTGCAGGACCTCCGGTGCCGACTCATACTTAATTACTACTACTCCTGCTTGTCTGGCCCTTCGATAAAGGCTCTCAAATCCCGCTCCAGCAACTCGAACATTGCGGCAGTACAGCTTCACTTCTGCACCGAAACGCTCCACAAGCATCTCTGCCATCGACAGTGCTGCCGCAGTTGCCGCCCTACTATTCTCATCACGTAAGTCCAGCACAATTGCAACTCGCCTAGGAGTTTCAACCACTTCACCAAGAAGTCCACTCAATGCCGGCTGTAACGTCACTGGTTCAGCCGCCAGGATAATTGACCCCACAGAAATCACTTGCTCACCGTTACCTGAATTGAATACTGATGTAAAATTGCCAAACTCACCTCTGATTGATCTCAACGACGCATTTGTTTTAATGACTATCCGTCTATCCTGCCTGACTTGCCTGATAAGCTCATCAACACGCTTCTGCACGGCATTTGCTGCATCAGAGAGGTTATCAGCAACGTATCCATAGAGTTCTGATGCTGCTGAAGCCATTCCTCCGAGCTTCCCACTTTGCTCCAACAGTGTAACTTTATGTCCTAATCGTGAAAGCGCTACTGCCGTCTGCATCCCAGCCAAGCCCCCGCCGAGAACAAGCACATCCTGATTTACCCGAACCTTCTCTCGTTTGACTTCTGTGGCCATTCGGATGCGACGAACGGCAGCACTTAACAGTTCAACCGTTCTATCAGTAGCAGTATCTAATGTGCTCGAAACCCATCCACAATGCTCACGGATATTCACACACCCAAGCAATGCATCGTTGACCATCCCTGCTGCAACAGCCTTACGCAATGCTTCGTTATAAACCTCTCTGTTGCACGCCCCAATAACAAGTCGCTTCACATTTTTATTACTCACAAGTGATTCTATAGTAGCGGCACATTCACTCTCCCGACAAAACTGAGAGCAGACCTTCACAGCAGCCACATCTGCAAGTTCACTTAAGTGTTTAGTGATCTGGCCGAAGTTCATTCGCTTCTGCAGACTCCGCCCACAGTCACAAACCACAACACCCACATCCGGCTTTGTATTTGCAGTCTTTCCAGCCACCTGCTAAGACTCTCCAATTATCAGCGAACTGATTGCTTCTGCCTGAGCCATGCAGGACTCTATGTCTTTCGGCCACTCACACGCCCCAATCGCATAGATGCCCTCACGCTGCAGTTCAGGAAGCGCCGAAGCCCCTTTCAAGCCCCAAAAACCCTGCTCATCGATCGGAACGAGTAAAGCCTCAGCCAGCTTTGTCGCATCCTCGCGTGGCCGAATCCCCACTGAAAGGATAACCAAATCAAACTCCGCCTCACAAACCCGGCTCTCGATGTGTTCACCAAGCTGCTCCGGCGTGTACTTCACACGAACCGCGCCGTTCTGACCCTGCTTGATCTCATAAGGCCGGGAACGAATGAAATTAATTTCACTTTTGCATTCGTTGTAAAATTCTCGAAATCCCTTGCCGAATTTCTGAATATCCATGTAAAAAACGGTAATCTCAGCATTGCTATTCTGGTGCTTTATCAGCCGGGCTATTCTCAATGCGTACGCACAGCATACCGCTGAGCAATAATCCGTATCTTCGGGACGACAGTGCACCTCTTCGCTCCTTGAGCCGACGCATTGAATAAAAGCGATTCGCTTCGGCTGCTCACCGCCTGATGGCCGAGTAATTTTACCATCTGCTGCAAGTTGACGCTCCGCTTCCACACCTGTAATGATGTTAACCATCTTCCCATATCCGTACGAGGCATTCGCTTTAGGATCGTACGGCTCATAACCCGTAGCAACAACAACCGCATCTACATCTACCTCGGTCTGTGAGCTATCCTGTCCCATATCGATCGCATCAACCGGACACGCCTGCTCACAGACCGAGCAATTCTTTCCCAAAGCCCTGCGACATGCCGAAAAATCTATAACTGGTACACCAGGCCAAACGTCCAACTTGCCAATGCTGATGCACTTCTCAGGACACTCTTGCACACACGCCAAGCAGCCGATACACTTCTGGCGTTCAATAAACGTTGGCCCATGACCTACGACCACCGTATAAAGAGAACCGTTCGTACCGCTTTTGAGTTCACGAAGCTCACTGAGCGTATGGATGTGAATACCCGGCGTCTTGCCGACAGCCCGTAGAACTTCATTCGCTACACAGACGTTGCACCGCAGACAAACGTCTGTCGCTTTACAGCCCATCTCAATTACATGTCCACCGATGCGAGCTTCCTTTTCAATAAGATGCACCTCTATCCCAGCTTGGCTAAGATCGCGCGCTACAGTCGCCCCTGCGATCCCTGCTCCTATAACACAAACAGTCTTTCTATTTCGCATATCTTTTCCCGGCATTTCAACTCAGCGTTAGCATTCTAACCAACGTGCTACAATCGCTCCCCCACAGAGCAGACTTATAAGCCTCGGGCTCACCACCACACACTCAAAGTCAATCTCTCAGAACAATCCTTGAACTTTCCCAGTTTTAACATCCACATCGATTCGCCGAAATGCCGGATTTGAAGCCGTACCTGGCATCAGTTTGATAGCTCCAGCGACGGGCACAATAAAGCCCGCACCTTTATAGACCAGGATGTCGCGGATGGGCAGCTCCCAACTACGAGGTCTGCCCTTGATATCCGGATCGTGCGAGAGACTAAGATGCGTCTTAACCATGCACGTTCCCAAAGTCTTACTCGCCGGATCAGCTTCCATAGTCTTAGCCTTCTCCAGCGCATCGTCCGTGTATGTTACGCCATTTGCACCATACACTTCCTTTGCAATTAGTTCAATCCGCTTTCGCAGTGGAGTATCTAAATCGTAAAGAAATTTAAAATCGTCCTTTTCATCACAAGCCTGAACCACAGCTTCGGCAAGCTCTATCGCTCCATCACCACCCTTAAGCCAGTGCTCTGAAACCGCCGCCAGAGCACCGTTCTGCTCCGCAATCTTACGCACCAATGCAATCTCCGCCTCGGTGTCGGTATAAAAACTGTTCACACATACAACAGGCTTGACTCCGCTCTTTTTGACTGTTTCGATATGGGCCACTAAATTCTCGCAACCTTTCTCAACCAATTCCAAATTCTCAGTGACGTATTCTTCACTTAAAGGCACACCCGGCTTAACTGTCGGTCCACCACCATGCATCTTTAACGCACGCACAGTCGCAACGATAACTACCGCATTCGGAACCAGTCCTGACATCCGGCACTTCAAGTTCCAGAACTTCTCAAAGCCAATATCCGCACCAAACCCACTTTCTGTAACATGGTATTGGCCCAATTTTGTCCCGATCATATCGGCAATAATAGAGCTTTGTCCAACCGCTATATTGGCAAATGGACCTGCATGGACAAATACAGGCTGACCTTCTATTGTCTGCAATAAATTCGGATTTATCGCATCGACCATCCACGCCGTCATTGCCCCATCAACTTCGAGGTCTGCTGT
>CAYSPM010000010.1:21470-33561 GCA_964432925.1 uncultured Pirellulales bacterium
GTAAGCGCAACCATAGCAAGGTTGTGGGCATTCGTAATACAATCGATGTCACCGGTCAAGCGTATGGAAAATGGTGTTAAAGGAATACACTGTGCCAGACCTCCCCCTGCTGCAGAACCTTTGATATTGAATGTAGGACCACCGCTCGGCTGACGTATCGCACCAGTAACACGCTTTCCTATTTTGCCAAAACCCTCTATGAGACCAATTGCGGTCGTAGTCTTACCTTCACCTAACGGGGTCGGCGTGATAGCGGTCACATCAATATACTTCGCTACCGGAGCATTCTTCAGTCTGCCAAGGGCCCTTTGACAGTCAACCTTTGCCAGCTTCCGCCCCATCGGTATAATTTCATCTTCTTCCAAGCCCATCTCGTTAACCAACCGTCTGACAGGCTGCATTTTTTCTTCGGCAGCTTCTGCAATCTGCCAGTCTTTCATCTTTTTAGGGTCAAGCTTCATAAATCATTCCTCGTTCTCGTCAACAATATCGACTGTTCGTTCTACAACAATTCAAAGACCGATTAAGCCATAGGCTTATAAATCAGAGCCTCCCTAAGACCATCAATACAAAGGTGCTCATCCGTCATCATTAAGCCATAGGCTTATAAATACGCACAACTCGTCAACATCTGGATATTGACTCGATCTATAAATGCAGAAACGATTTCGGTTGGACTCATTAAGCCATAGGCTTATAAATCTGACAATACTCCGCTTAGTGGTCGAACTAAATGGCGCCCATAGGAGCCTATCAGGTGTAAACCTTCAGAAACGAGTCCGAGTATATCTGTTTATTCATCAGCATCTCAGAAGTAGCTACTACGTTCATCAAGTCCTGATCAAACACATCCACAATAGCTGAATCAAGACCTCGCGAAATCGCTATCGCTAAAAACACACGGTTTATCAAGCTTCTTTCAGTCGCTCCCTGAGAAAGGTTGGATAGGCCAATTGTCATGTGTGGCGGCGGATCTGACATAAATCTAATTTGGTCCATCGCAGTTAAAATATTGCCCGGCTGAACCTGAGCATTAGGAACCTTAACCGGTAAAATAATTGGGTCAATAAATATCCGCTGAGGATCGAATCCTTTCTCCATCGCCTTTGATACAATCTCCGCAGCAACGGCGACACGCGTATCAACATCCTGTGGCACACCATTTTTATCCATCGTAAGAGCAATGATACTCGCCTTTGGTCCTGCACTGTTTGCCATCTCCATGTACTTATCAAATATCTCTTCATCGCTCTTTTTATTCAACGGAGTTGAATTCAGGATAACCCTGTTTTCGGCATTGATAACTTTTAGCCCCGCTGCGATAACAACCGGCTTCTGTGAATCAAGACACAAAGGCGTCGAACAGGTTTCCTGTATCGTCTCCACCAGCCATTGCATCGTACCTTCCTGGTCTGCCGCAGCAGTGCCAACATTCACATCGAGGTACGCAGCACCCGCATCGCTTTGCTTTTTAGCCAGTTCCTGAATAACCTTTTTATCTTTATCCGCGATAGCCTGCTTGACGTTTGTAAACATTCCGTTGATTCGCTCTGCAATCAATATCACGATATACCCCTTCCTTTCGTATCTCGTATCTCGTGAAGCGTATCTCGCTTCACGCTTCACGCTTCACGCTTCACGCTTCACTCTCCCACACCTGATCGATGAAGTTCTTTACTGTCGCTACCGCTTTTGGATGACGCATACGGATTATATCGACGCCTGCCTGCAGCAGGCATACAGCAGTAGCTGCCTCCCACATTGGCCCACGACCTTTCACATCTCCCCAGCCGGGCGCATCGGCAAGCTTCGCTTCTTTTGCCCGCCAGGATTCGTAACCCACATCACAAATCGCTGGCATCGCCATCATCTTGTCACCGCTAAGCGCTGCTAAACGTTGACGTTCCTGAATCGAATAGGCATACTCGATGCCGTAACCCAGCGCACCTGTTGATTGAAATGTCACTATTCTTTCCAAGGGAAATCCCATATCCGCAACCAGAATATTGACCTGCTTGGCAATATTGATATCAAGTGGTGCCTCAGTAATAAGAAAATGATCGTCGGCAATAGCAATCGCTGTCAATGATTTATAATTGTTTTCAGTGACACTACCTATCAGGCACTTCTCACCTTTCGCTGCCCCGCTTACTTTCGGCATAATTTCGTTGTCCTTCTCGTCGTTGCCGCATCCCCACAGCACTAATGGTACATTCACAGCCTTAAGCACCTGCTCTGTTACCTTGACGGCATGTTCAGCATCCTTGTCAGCCTTATCCGGGTGAATGCCTTCGAACTTAACGCAAATCAGCTCAGCTCCGAACTCTTCCACACACTTTTTGGCCCAGTCCGCTGGGCTGTCGAGCACATCTTTATAAGGCTCGATAAGCACTTCAGGCCAGTCATCCGGCTTTGTATCAAGAACGTCCATAGCAATAACTGGTTTCTCCCCAGTCTGCTCTGGCGAGCCACCGTAGACAACATTGCAAGCCCCGCCCACCGTCACAATTGAGCTTCGCGTGCCGCCCTGCTCTTTTGTAGCGCCCAGCGTTACACGATTCACCGAGCCGGTATAGCTTTCTGCTATTTCAGGAACTGGCATTTGCGATCCTCCAAACATCTATTTCCATAACTCTTTCCGTTCTCACTTTTCAATCTGAAGCTTGCCAAGTTTTTGTTCAAGCATTTTCTGTACAGCTAAAAAGGCCGGACTATTTGCATCAACTTCAAAAACACTTACTCCCTGCATCGAAGTATACAACACAGCCGGGTCATCAGGCACACATCCAATAACTTCTATTTGCTCCAAGCCAGGTCCGCAATGCCCAATATCCTCAGTTCTATTCCAAATCACCCCTATCTCTCTTACTGATATTGGCAACTCCTTAGCAAGCTCAAAAATTCTCCTTGTCGTAACAGCACCCAGAACAGTCGGCTCTGCAACGATACAGAGCAAATCAACATTATTCGTTGTCCTGCGGGACAAATGCTCCATCCCAGCCTCATTATCTATTACCACAAACTGATACTGCGAGCTAAGTCTGTCAAGGAACTGTCGTAGCATATTGTTTACCGCACAATAACAATCCGGCCCTTCAGGCCGACCCATAACAAGCAAATCAAATCCTTCGGCCTCCGTAATCGCCTGCTGAATCCCGTACTCAAACGTCCTCAGCCGATCCATACCGGAGGTACTCGGTGACTTACTCCGCGCCTGCTCACGAATCTCAGCAATCGTGCCACTTGGTTCAACGCCCAAAGCAAGACCCAGACATGAATTAGGATCAGCATCAACTGCAAGCACACTAATCTTGCCCGTTTGCTCTATAAGTGCCCGGATAATCATCGATGCCACCGTCGTTTTGCCCGAGCCACCTTTACCGCTTACTGCAATCGTTGTTGCCGTCATCTTATCTACTCTCTCACTAAAAGCATAAGTCTTCACATCCCTCACACACCGCCCACAACGCTTTTGGCAACCGATGGGAAAAGCGATAGATCCGTATGTGGCAGGAAATTCGCCCTGATAAATTCATCCATGTAACCTGTATGGCTCATCAAGTCAAAATACGTCATACTCTCGGCAATTTGCTCGGCTGTTTTTAAGGCCTTTCGACTTAGAAGAACTGTCTTCGCTCCTGCAATCGATGTGTTTCCTACAAATCGCATCTTGTCCAACGCCACGTCAGGGAGCATTCCGATAGTAACAGCCTGATGTACATCCAGGAAGTTGCCAAAACCGCCGGCCAGGTAAACCGCCTCCAGGTCTTCCACTTTCGTTTGCGTAGACTCCATGAGCACCCTAATCGCCGCAAAAACTCCCGCCTTTGAACGAACCAGGTTGTCGATATCCGCTTGAGTAATCACTATCTCCTGGTGAGTATCATCAGGCGCAGCTATTTGAAACTGCAAGCCCTCTTCACCTTCTGTAAGTCGCTCCTGGCTGTCAACATTGAACCGACCGGTCCGATCAATAATACCATGCGTGAAAAGCTCGGCAAGCGTATCTAACAAACCCGACCCACAAATGCCGACCGGATGTTTATTGCCAATCGTTCTGAATTGCACAGAGTTATCCTCAAGAATAGCGAATTTCTCGATGGCACCAGCTCCCGCCCTCATGCCATGCTTGACTCCGCTGCCTTCAAAAGCCGGCCCTGCCGAGCTTGATGCACAAACCAGCCAGTCTTTGTTACCAAGGACTACCTCACCATTCGTACCAATATCCACGAAAAGTGAAATACCTTTCTTAGTATGAAGGCGTGTAGTTAATACACCTGCTACAATGTCACTACCGATGTAGGCAGCAACACTGGGCAGACAATACAACAAACCGCGCTTGTTAATCTGAACGCCAGTTTCAGCCGCACGTATCGGTGGCACAAAACCTGCCGATGCTATATACGGTTCCCTTCTAATTCTTGTCGGGTCAAGATTCAGAAGAAAATGCGCCATCGCCGTATTGCCGGAACAAACTACGGCGTTTATGTCTTGCAAATCAATCTTCCGTCTTTCTGCAAGTGTCACAATGAGATTATTTACATCATGCACGATACGACTTTGCATCTCGTCAAACGCGTCGTTCTCCTCAGCGTAAATAATTCGTCGAATGTAATCCTCCCCAAAATTGATCTGGCTGTTGTATGTAGCTTCAGCATCCACAGTTGAGGCATTTGTAAGGTCAACAAGATGCGCAACCACCGTCGTAGTACCTAAATCAACAGCGACCGCAAAATTCCTGGAGCGTTTATCTCCTGACTCAACCTCGATGACCTCTGTAGTCTCGCCCCTGCGACCCACAGTAGCTGTGACCTTGTAGCTGGAACTCTGCAACACTTTCGGTAGTTTCTGCAGAATGCGATAGCCCGTTTGCATGATAGGAGCATCAATTTGCTCACGTATAGCTAAGTAAATGCGCTCGTGATCCGCCGTATGGTCGCTCACTGTTGGCAGTGACATCTCGACGAAAATCTTTTGAACTAAAGGATCGAATTTGAATATGCCCGCTCCAACCTCGGCTGCAAGCCCCTTAGGGGCAAGCTCGCTGAACCTGTGAGCATCGGTGTCCATAAGTATCTGACTCGTCTCAAGGCTGTGAAACTTAGGCACCGTGACGGTCATATCCGATAGGACTTTAGTCTGACAGGCCAAGACAATATTCTCACGTATTTCGTTGGGTGTGAGTAAAGTAGTCGGCCGACCTTCAGATTGTCCCTCGTCGATGACCACTTTGCATTTGCCGCAATATCCGTCTCCTCCACAAATGCTGCTCAGATATATACCGGCTTTATGGGCAGCCTCAAGAAGAACAGTTCCTTGTGGAACTTCAGTCCTAAGCCCGCTCGGCTCAAACCGGATTATACATTTTTTCTTCTTGCTCTCTGGCATTTCATGTATTGCGTATATTGTACTGCTTATTGCTTATGACGTATCGCATCAGTCCTTCACGCACAACGCAATACGCATAACGCACGATGAATCAGTTCCAGACCTCGCGAAGGTACTTAGGCAGCATCGAACACTCTCTCGGTCCGACCATTACATCCCAGTTCGTCGCCTCTTCGAGCTTGCCACTCATAACCGCCACATAGCCCGGAATTATTATCTTACGATGCTTAACCAGCTTCTCCACACCATGCTTGGTCATGGCATCGGCTACGGTTTTTTCATTGAGCTTGTCCCCCGAGTAAGCCGTGAGCACACTGGTGCCTTCCGTATCAACAACGAGGATATAACTCGGTACTCTGCTTGCTTCAACATCCGACTCAACGGTGTAGTACGTCAGCGAAAAATTCGTTGTAAACATTACCGGCGCATCCTCACCAGGTTCACCGATAGCATACACCTTTGGCTCAACCTGCACAGGTTTCTGCGGATCGCTGAATATGTTCATTACACTGGTCAACACAGGCAGCAGCGCATAAGGCTCAACAGTATCCACAACCACAATGCTCGAATATTTACAGATGAGACTTACGCTCATAGCTGCCTGCTGTTCTGCTTCGTCTCCGCTTACGAACGATATGGTCGGATAACCTAAAGGCCTGAAAACCTTCTTTAGTGCCAGAGCACGCATCTTCGACAGGCCATACAGTCGCTCCTGTAAGCCGGCAGCATCAAATGCCAACACGATGTCCTCAACTCCCTCAGACGTTACTTTCTCAGTCAACTCCGCAAGCTCTTCAATTGATCCGGCTTTTACCACAAGTGGACAGCCGTTCTCCTTGGCAATCTTGGCCATCGCCTGGGCAGTTTCTGCCGTCGCGTAGCCAAGTAACGGCACAGATTCCTTCGTCTTGGCCGCAGCCGCAGACAATGCCTCTGCCGATTCTGTCAACAAGATCAAAGCGAGCTCACTGCTGTCCTTAACCGTTGCGCAAACCTGCTCAAACTTTTCAGATGAGCCGCTGTCATTGACTACTACAATAGCCTTGACCCCGATCTTGGTCCCGACTCTTTCAAATTGTAGCCCGTTTATCGACTCGATGCGCTTTTTGAGCTCCTCGCCGGACAGCTTGTCCGAAATAGTCACAGCCATCACTGTAGGATTATGAAATTTCTCATCATGTCTAAACAGCACTGTCTCCATCCCAATTTGCACTTGATTGTCACCGCTTCCAAATACAACCTTTCTCATCGGCGGCGCTGCTGCCGCTGCAAGTTTTTCCTTCGCCTCCTCTGAAACATCCGGGCAGTCTTCGAGCTTTGCACGCTTTTGAGCCAGCGCCATTGCGAACGCCAGACACGTAGGCATACCACACTTCTTGCAGTTAGTCTTCGGTAACAGCTTAAATATCTCCAATCCTGTTAGTGCCATGGTTTTTCCTCTACCGCCCAAACCCATCAAATCAAAAGCTATACCGTTAGAACATCGGCTCCATACTCAGCACAGGATGTTCAGTTTTAGTGATAAATTCAAGAACTTCTTCCTCAGTTGTTGCGCTCGTCTCGTCGGCAATCTTGTCAAGAAAATCTTCTCCGCCAAGACCAAACTCATCCGCCCTCTTAATGAAAGTTTCTTTAATTTCTTCCTTAAGCATCTTCGGCATCCACACAATGCGCTTTATTCCACCCTCCGCACCTATGAACTTCTTCGAGTTGATATAGTGCTTTGAATGGCCGATGAAGCCCGGCGTTTGCTGTCCACCACCAACTGTCCCTGCCAACGTTGAGAACTTCATGCCACACGGCGTCATCTCGATAAACTCACGATTGACAATCATTATTCCTCCCGTCGACGGCAGTACCGCAGCAATACACTCAAAACACCCACAACTTGTCATCGGGTCGATTATCATACTGTACTGGCTCATCCGCTCGATGTTACCCCTGCTTTCCTTCAGAACAAACGCATTGACCCTGTCCCATTGACCGACCGTCGGCTCAATGCAGTTGCCCTTTGAAATCGGTTGATTAGGTCCCGTTGGAGTTATTTCATACGCAGCCCTGCAGTCAAGCCAACTATAAGCTCCGCACAAACCAGGCCTTTCCGGTGAGACAACACATACATGGTTCGGCGCAAAGCTCTGACACAAAGTGCAGGAATAGAACGTCTCCACATCTTCGTCCACCATACCTGCTATCCGCACATCACGCTCGGCGTAAACAGTTCGAGCCTGCTTGCGCAGCGCCAGAACCTTTTTTTCGTCTGTGTATATCTTCACTTGCACTTTATCTAAGATATTGGAATACTCATCGTGATATTTTGCATGTAGAAGCTTGCCGATATGCTCTAACTTGAACCCTGCCTTCGCAGCCTCTTTGCTTATTCGCACCCAACTGATGTCTCGCTGGCCCATATGCCAGATGCCCTGCGCCTCGTTTATGAAGGTATGTATAAGCCGTTCGAGCACAGGCTCGAAATCAACCTGCATTTTCCTACCCGCGACTTCGATTATAACACCGAGCGGCAGTTTCCCTCCGGTCTCTACTGAATCCACATCCTGTCCTTCAATCTCCACCTTGCCGTCTTCCACTTCATCTAGCTCGCGCATACGCAGCCATTCAAACGCAGGCGTCCTCTGGCCGCCGAACTCACATTGCATTTCCTCTTTGCGGATGCGTTCGCCCTCAAACGCTGGGCTAACCGATACCGGAATTGGTATTTCCGTGATCTTGATCTTGAGCCCACGAACCTCAATAGCCTTTTCTACAATCTGATCGTGTGGGATATTAGACACCACGTGTTCGTAAGTGCACACACCGGTAGGCAAAATTTCCGGAATATCCGAATCCGCAATCGTGGGAAAGCCGTAGTTTATCGCACCAGCAGCGTTGGCATACCACTCATCGGTTACAGTTCCCAACGGCATAACAAAGGCAAAAATTCTATTCTTGTTGTAAAGCAGGTTACGCCGGAAATCACCAGGTTGTACACCCCCGAAACTAAGTGCTGCTCGGCTGGCAAATCCAAGCGAATATATCGTCGCCGTAATATCTCTGCCAAAAGGCACCAGCCGCGTCTCCCATCCCAACTGCACCCCACCTTCCACAAGCTGCTCAGCAAAGGTCGTACCGTTATTGTGCGCGGACATGAATACGTAAAGACACCGCTCTTGCAGCCTACGCGCTATATCCACCGCCGTTTCTACATTTGGCGCAGCGCCGACCACCGCCGCAAATCCTGGCGCTGTTCCATCCACAAACTGGATACCACGCTCCCGGAGAATCATATCATCCGCTGCACCCAGCCAAATGTCGTTCACCGGATTCGGCCCAATCAGATACTTGCACGCCTCGATGATCTCCTCGGCAAAAAGTGTCGCCATGCCGGCATCCAGAGCCTGCCCCAGGTATGGCAGCCAGACATCGTCGTCAACCAACGGAGGCAACAGATTCTTAGCCTCTTTTATGACCTCTTCAAAATCACCCAACTTCTCGACCGACCGTCCCGTCATTGAATAAATAATAGGTATATAATAACCAGTATTTGGAAATCCTACCGCACAATCTTTGCCTTTCTCTTTAACAGCTCTTGCCAGGAAATCTTCCGCCTGTTTGATTATCTTGTGTGCACCACGTATCGCCGCTGATGCAATGATTTTAGACATAGATAAACCTCTAATTCAAACTCACGATTTTTCCAGCCCACCAACCTTATTCTATAGACAATGCCCGACGATCAGCCATATCGTAAAGCTTGCGCTCCTTAGCCTTGTTGATTCCCAGTGCATCACGCTTGCTCTCGATATGCGCGATTATCAGCTCAGCCGCCTTGACCGGGTCCGACTCCACCGCCCATCGACCACCAAGGTCCTTTTCAATCCCACCGAATAGATAGTCACTAACATTCTTGCTGCCGGAAACCGGCAAAAACTCCTCACCGAAGACCACCAACACCCCGCTTGCTACAAAATAGTGTCCGATGGAAATTGCCTTTTCTGTGATAGACTCAAGACAAGCACCAGCCGCCGGCACCTCAGAAATATCCTCACCCAAACCACCCTCTCGAACTATCTCCGTACACGCCACCAGCAACCTGCTGTTATCCACGCAACTACCACATGTCAGCACCGGCGGTATACCAACCGCCTCACATACCTCTCTAAGGCCGGGGCCAGCCAGCTCCCACGCCTCTTTCGGATTGGTCAGACCTTGCTTGCTGCATGCAATTGTTGCACAGCCAGTAGTCAGCACTAAAACGTCCCTTTTGATTAGTTCCTTTGCCAAAGTAACATGAGTATAGTCATGTGGTACCTTTGGATTCGTACAACCAACTATGCCACAAACGCCACGAATTCGGCCATTTATAATATTGTCATTCAATGGCCGATAGCTGGCACGATATCGCCCGCCCAATATGTAGTTAATAGACTCATGGCTAAAGCCAACCACCGCTTTCTTCTTTTCATCCGGAATGGTAACAGCACCTCGATTCTTGTAGTTATCGATGGCCATCTTGACTATCTCTTTGGCCGTGTCCAGTGCCGTACCTTCTTCCATTGAAACATGCTCAACACCCCGAATTTTTGCCTTGTCAGACGTGGTGATTAGTTTTGTATGGAAACACTTAGTGATTTCAGCAAGCCCCTGCATCACGCACTGCAAATCGACAGCCATAAGCTCGACCGCCCCCGTAGCGATTGCAAGTTCCTGGCTAAGGAAGTTGCCTGCGATTGGCACCCCATGTCGCATAAGTAGCTCATTGGCGGTGCAGCAGATCCCCGCCACGTTGATGCCTTTCGCTCCAACTTTTTCTGCCTCAGCCAGCATATCTTCGCCCTGTGAAGCAGCAACTACCATCTCAGACAGAATAGGCTCATGTCCATGCACTATTAAGTTGACCTCATCTTCTTTCAAAACTCCCAGATTCACTTCGCCCCGACCTGGATAGGGTGTGCCGAAAAGTATATCCTGCAGCTCCGTTGCCAGCATGGAGCCACCCCATCCGTCTGCAAGTGCTGTCCGGCTGGCATGCATGAGGATGTTCTCGTAGTCTTGGTCCACCCCCATATGCGTTCTATGTAAAGCTTCCACAATCTCGCGATCAACAGCCCGCGGAGTGATACCGAGCTTTTGCCAGATTTCCTGTCGCGGCTTCGGTGCACGCTTTGCCATTGATTGTGTACCTTCTGACTTGCCGAACTCACCGAGCGCAACTTGCCCTACATCCTTGGCAATATCATTCACGGACCTATTGTTTGTCTTCACACCCAAATCCTCAGCCACCTTGTATAGTTTGAGGATATCTTTGATCCGGTAACCTTGCGCCTCACCCTTTGCCGTTGCGACAAATACTTCTGCCACACCACGGCCGTGGTCGCTGTGGGCGCTGGCACCGCCCGCAACAGCCCTGAGGAAATTCCGTGCAACGATAGTATCCGCATCAGCACCACAAACACCCACTGGCGCTTTTTTCGAAATCCGGCATGGCCCCATTGTACAAATACGACAGCACAATCCCTGTTTGCCGAAGCCACACTGCGGCGACTGGGCCTCCAGCCGATCCCAGGCATTCTGCTGGCCGGCTTCAGCCATATGTGCAATCATCTTCTGTGCCGCTTTATCAATACTGCGTTCTTTGGGCTCCATAACTGCTCCTAACCCAATAAATAGTTTGGCACCTACTTAAGTGATACTACCGAAGTTGTCAATCACCTTTCTGCCCAACTACCTAAGAAATGTGGCTTACCAACCGTTCCTTCGCAAGCCTCAACTGCTCAATAAGCCCTCCACCCACACCGATTACTGGCGCACGTTTAAGGTCCGCTTCTTGCACGGACCTGCTATACTGAACCGTGCTTAATAACATAATATTCTCTAACTGATTCTCTATAACGCTCACTTGCACCGCTTCTGTAACCTTGTTTGCAATCGCACCGACGGTTCGTATTCCCAACTCCCGAGCCATTCTACTCAGATTATTGACCGTGTCTATACTCCTGCCACCAGGTTCTACAACCAGTACAAGAGCATCTATACCTTGAACGCTTGCTCTGCCCATAAACTCAACGCCCGCTGCCATGTCAACCAGAACAACTTCACGCCTCTGCAATATCGTATGCGCCAGTAATGCCTTCAAGAATGCCCCCTCAGGACAAGCACAACCAGAACCAGCCTGCGTTATCGCCCCCAAAACCAACAGTCGCAGCTTACCTCCTCTGTTACTACCTGCAGAATTCTTGTGACCGCTCAGCCCAATTTCGACCCAGTATTTCTCTGGCAAATCACTAACTCTGGGGTTCAAACGAAAATATGATCCTACAGCATCTTTGTCCGTCCCAGTGCGCTCGGCGATTAATTCCTTCATGCTGATAAGCGGCACCGGGTTCTTCTCTGATGGTATACCGAAAGCCAGAGCAAGGTTGACATTCGAATCGGCATCAATTGCTAAAACGTCGAATCCTTCCTCAGCAAATAGCTGTGCCCAAACAGCACAGACTGTAGTCTTGCCGACACCCCCTTTACCGCCAATTGCTATTTTCACGATCAAAATCCGTTTAACGAAATTCTTTAACGCCAACTGCCTCTATGGAATATGGCCAAATATTACGGATTGACACCCAACCGTAAAAAACAAATGTTATATCAATTGTAATTAACTCAGACTGACCTAATTTTAATTGAAAACCAACGTAAATACCTATTTGAC
>CAYSPM010000011.1:0-21714 GCA_964432925.1 uncultured Pirellulales bacterium
GTCGCGATTTTTATCGCCATATCGGGAGCAATTTCGTCAGCACTCATGTAGACTTAGCTCATTACCTTTTGACAGCATCTGCGCAGTGTAAGTCTTGACGTCTTTTGTGGATTTCGTTACTGTACCGCGACGGCATGGTGCGTTTTTCGCTGAAAGTGTAGTTAATTGTCCAAGTTTTTAGTCAGAGCGAGAAGACCAATTTAATCGTCAAGCCGTGCCTGTTATATGGAGCCGAGTCTTTAGCTTAATTGTTCATTCTAAGGATCCTGATGTACGAGTTTGTGACCATATTGATTGCTTTAGGCACGCTGGCGATTCTTTTGAGGCTCAAGGTCAAGCTCGGTTTATCTATGCTAATTACAGCTTGTGTGCTTGGCTTGCTTCTACGTGCTTCGCCACAGCAGGTCATTCGTGAAGTAGCGGCAGAATGGAATAAAGACCCCCTTACACATACAACGGTCTTCCTATTCATATCACTGACTGCTTTGTTGCTGTTGGTCAACGTTCTTGGGGCCGCAATGGAGCAAATCGGACTTTCGCAGCAACTTGTGCCTGCCATGCAGGGTTTGTTTAAGAGTCGCAGGCTTGCTCTGGCCATGATACCATTAATGATGGGTATGCTTCCCACGCCCGGAGGCATCATGCTCTCTGCCCCAATGGTCCGCGACGCAGGTGACAGGATAGGCGTCAGTCGTAGCCGACTTGCGGCAATCAATTTCTTTTTCCGTCATCAATGGGAGCCTATCTGGCCGCTCTTCCCAGCCATACCACTCATCCAGGGTTTGCTTGGCGTCTCGGCATTAACTCTTTTCCGTTATCATATTGCTCTGACTGGCGCAGGTATATTAGGTGGTGTCTTTGTGCTGTTGATGTTTGGAATTCCCCCAAGGCGTCGGTTCGAACAATACGATAACCCACCTCTTAGCCATAATCTCCGGGCTTTTGCCCATGCCTTTTGGCCGATAGCGTTTACAGCCGGTTGCTACATCATTTTCGATTTACCCCCAGCCATCGGTATCTTCTTGGCTATTGTCGGATTGTTATTTTTGCATAAAGTGCCTTTAAGTAAGTGGCGTCTGGTTTTCCGAGCTGGACGTGAACCTGATATGGTTTTATTGATTTTTGGCGCGCTGCTTTTCAAGCTCATTCTCCAGGCCAGCGGTGCTATCGGCAGTGTCGTGCAGTTTTTCGCTGGCGCACACATGCCGCCTTATCTTCTTCTATTTCTACTGCCTATGCTGGTTAGCTTCGCTACGGGCGTGACAATGCCGACGGTCGCAATTACCTACCCATTTCTACTCACGTTCATCGGCACCGGCTCTGACGTTAGGATGGGACGCGAAGTGTTGGCATTTTCGGGTTTGCTGTTTGGACTTTGGCTTACACCGGTACACTTATGCGTTGCTCTCTCAGCCAGTTACTTTGAGGCTTCGCTGTTAAAGATAATCATAAAGCTTTTCCTGCCTGCTGCAGGTGTTGTTCTTGCTGGTATCCTGATGTTCGTTTTCTTCGGCTGATCTTTGCCGCAGCGGGTATCGTTCAATTGGGTATTTTTAACTGGCTGATTATCAAATCTCGCTGTTGCTGTCCTTTAGATATCATCGTGTCTTGAGTGTAACTTGTGGTGCGCGCAAATATATCGGCGATAATGTCACAGGATCAGAATAATCACCTGCTTTTGCTTTCTGTCGGCCAAGCAGATGAACTTTTTCTGCACGCGGGCTCCAGTATGCCTCATCAAAGAATTCAATGCCTTCGCCCTTGAATTTGTCACAGTGATACAGCAGACCATCTCCAAGTAAACGGACTGGCATATACTTTTGAGAAAAACTTTCAATAAATTCGTTCGCAGTAAGTAGGCAATCTGGAAGAATTTTCTCCCAGGCTCCTTGAGTGGGGTACACTTGCTGGTCGCTTCGTTTTTGTTGATGTTGTATTGAATGCTTTTCGACTTGAGATTTCTTGCTTTTATTCCGGATTCTTCGCTGATAAACAGCTATGAAGAACTGGCCTCTTTTCGCATCCAGGATCACAGCGATTCTATCTTGTCCGATCCGATGCGATTTCTCCTCGCAGGCTCTCTCGGTCCTACCGTTCGCAATATCTATGACGTTAGAGGCTATTACGTCCATTGTATTGACTGCTACAACCTGCGTACCCTTGGCAAGATGCATCGCTTTTGCCATGGTCACAGCAATCCGCAGGCCGGTGAAGCTGCCAGGGCCGACGGATATATATATCTCGTTTATTTGCTTGGCCTCAAAGCCGAATCGTCCGAGTAACTCTTGCAGTATCGGGAAAATCTCCGCACTATGTCTGAGAGGTGCAGAAAAATTGCTCTCACCGAGTACTCTATCCCCAATTGCCAACGCGACCGATCCTATTCTACTTGAAGTTTCAGCCGATAATATTAGGGGAATTTTGCTCATATTGGCCTTTCTACCACCCAGCATAATAAAATTTATGTTTTGATCACTCTACGGCGGTCGATAGCACACCATTTATCAAGCGGCGAATTTGGAACCCATTTTCGCAGGCTTTGCAGTTTCATTATTGTTGCATAAGATATTATCGGCCAAAAGGCTACAAATCGAATTTTTCTCTTGCAAAATATTATAATTTTATATAGATTAGGTTATCGTAAGTCCAACCTATCTTTTGAATTGGAGGTTGTGGATACTGTACAGGTTGTAACACTATTCCATGAGGGTGATTTTTCTGGCAGGAGGTTAGTTTTGGACAAGTCGATTTGTTTAATCAAACCTTTCGGCAGGGGGTTTCTGTCGATTGTGCTGCTATTGATTTTACTGTTGTTCGCGTTTTTCCCGCAGGTAGTACTATCTCAAACCGAGCGAGCTAATGACGATCAGACAATGCGTAATGTGGTGCAGTATCTAATGCGCGTCGGCACGGAGCAGTATGAAAAAGGATTCTACATTCAGGCCGAAAAAACATTTCTAATGGCTCAGAACTATCAAGAATATCTGACTGCATTGGAACGTACAAAGCTCACTACACTTCTTCAAAAAGCTCAAAAAGCGGCACGCGAAAGAGAAGTTATACTTCAGCAGAGAGAAAAAGCCTACGAACTAATTGGCCAGGGAGAACTAACCCAGGCAAAAACTCAGCTTTCAAAAATCAAGGACAGCGATTTTTTAACTAACGAGGAGAAAGCAACCATAGAGCAGACGATTGGAGGAATTAATGCCCAACTGCTTGGCCCAAGCGCCTCTCGTAAAGAGTTCTCCTCACCGACGTCCTTGCCCGAAAAGCAAACGCAACCGGTAACTCAGCCAAGTGGCGTAATTGCTGATGAACAAATGGGCGAAAAAGAAGTTGCAAAGCTTTACTATCAAAGCCTGCGTCTGTACCGGCAGGGTGATTTGAGGCAGGCTCGGGACGGCTTTATAAGAGTCTTAAACAGCGGCTTAATTCCGGCGCCGATGGCGGAGACTATAAGGCGAGACCTGGAAAGGATAAATAAAAGTTTAGCTTCCACAAACAATCTGATTACATCTCGCGGCCTTGGCAGAGCAGAACTACAGACGACTTTGCCGCAGGTGACTGTTGCACCGCTAATCGAATCACTACCTCAGCCAACACGACAGCCCAATAATGTGGGTGTTCAACAACAGATTGAGCGAATTATGCAGCTCTATGACCGCAGCGTAGATCTCTACTACCAGGGTCAGCTTACCGTTGCCCGGCAGGGCTTTGCTCAAGTCGCCGAAAGCGGGTTGTTCGTTGCGCCACCTGGAAAGGCGCCGGAGGATTATATTGCAGCTATCAATCAACTGCTGCTAACCCAAACAGAGCAAGAGAGACTGCAACGGCGGTTCGAACCGGTTATTCAACCTACCGCCCCTCCGATGGTTCCGACTACAATGCAAATGGCGATACCTGCCGTACCAGTGACAGAAACAGGACAGGCAAGTTATATAGAAGAAGTTAATCGAAGAAGAAGTGTAATAAGAACGCATACAAAAGCAGTTGTTACCGATGCGGTCAGTCGAGCTCAGACTCTCATAGACCAGGATCAGTTCGAAAAGGCGAGGGACCTTGTTGAAAGAGCCGGGCGCCTCGTGCATGAAAATCATATACACCTTGGCGAGGAACTGTATGAGCAGTATAGCAGTCAGCTTGAACAGACTATTGAGCAGATAAACGAGGCAGAACAGAGAAAGTCTCGGCAGTTGACAGGACGCAAGCGTCGGGAAGCCATAGAAGCGCAGCGCCAGCTCCGAGAGCAGGCGGAGATCGATAGACAAAAAAGTATCTCCGAGCTTATGGAAAGGGCCATAGCCTATCAAAAACAACAGAGTTATGAAGCTGCGCTTGGTCAGATCGAAGCATTGCTTGCCATCGACCCACTGAATGAAGAAGCTCTTACTTTAAGGGACACGCTTAGTGACACGGTTTATTTCAGGAAACAGTTGGATATCCAAAAAGAGCATGACAAGCAACGCGCCGACATGCTTCTTAAAACGGATGAGGCTGGAATTCCCTATGCTGAAGAGATAATGTATCCCAAAAATTGGCGTGAGATAATTCAAAAGCCCACGCGCAAACCTGACGAGCCAATGGGCCTTGACCCGGCCGACGCAGTCGTTTACGACCAATTGAATCAGCCCATTGACCTGTCTGAAATATCGCCATCGATGTCTTTTGCCGATGTGCTGGACCGAATCGCGAATTCTGTAGATCCACCTGTCCCGATACAGGCAAATTGGAGAGACTTGTCTGAAAATGCCGATATCGAACGCAGTTCCATTGCGAATATGGAACCCCTGATTGGAATCAGATTAGGAAGGGCACTAAGGGTCCTTTTGGATCAAGTTTCCGGTGGGATAGTGGATCTTGACTACGTAGTTGAAGAAGGAGTTATCAGTATTGCCACACGCGATACACTTAGGCAGCCCAAGCCCCCAACTGGTCGGCTTATACCGCGTGTCTATGATATTAGTGACCTCATAAGCGAACCAGCCAGTTACAATCAATTAAACATGCTGTATTATATAACGCAGATGATGCAAAGCATGAGCAGTATGAGTGGCGGCTATGGCGGCGGTGGCGGTGGCGGCTATGGCGGTGGCGGTGGCGGCATGGGTGGCGGCATGGGTGGCGGCATGGGTGGCATGAGTGGCGGCATGGGCGGCGGCATGGGTGGCGGCATGGGCGGTATGGGTGGCGGAATGGGCGGCATGGGTGGCGGCATGGGCGGTACGATGGGCGGCATGGGCGGCGGCATGGGCGGTATGATGGGCGGCATGGGCGGTGGTATGGGCGGCGGCATGGGCGGCGGCATGGGCGGCTACGGTGGCGGTATGGGCATGGGGGGTGGCCAATCAGCTATATTGGCGCAAGACCTCAGCAGGCTTATAATGGATGCCGTCGAGGCCCAGTGGCCTGAAAGCTGGCTTGATACCGGTGGGGATGGAAGTATTATGCAATATCCACTTATGAATCCGAGAAAACTCGCTGTTGTTCAGACCCTTGAAATACATAATTATATATATGAACTGCTTAACGGTCTAAGAGTCGCACTGGGCAGTCAGGTGTCTATTGAGGCCAGATTCCTCGTTGTCAGTGAGAGTTTCCTTGAAGATATGGGACTTGACCTTGATCTCAGATACAGACTGGGCAGCCAGTGGTCAAAGTGGGGTGACATCGATATTACGCAGGAGTCTTTTGCTGCGACTGAGGTCAAGGAAACAGGAGTCGCCGGTGGTCTCGGTGGTATAGATGTTGGTGGTACTCTAACCGGTGGTTATGGATCGATACTTGATGATTTACAGGTTAGTTTTATTCTTCGCATGGCACAGGCCCACAGGGGTGCGAAGGCCCTAACTGCTCCCAAAGTCACTGTATTAAGCGGTGAGTCAGCCATCTTCAGTATCCAGAGGATTCTCCCCTTGGCACTTCCGCCCATCCAGCAGGGTGGTACAGCTACAGTTTCTGCAGGTCAAGGTACTACCACTGGTGTCGCTGGCGGTTTAGTGCCCAGAGAAATGTACATACCTACTGGAAGTGTAATGAGCATTAGTCCAACTATCTCCCGGGACAAAAAATATGTCCTGCTAAATATTATGGCTATGCAAAACGACTACCTCGGTATAAGAACCACAGATATTCAAGCGCCTATCGTCTCAGCACTTGGCGAGACCGATCTCGTGGAGTGGCAAGTTGATCTTCCTGAGACGGAGACAGCCCAGCTTATGACACGTGTCAGCGTACCAGATCAGGGAACATTGCTACTGGGTGGTCAGAAAATAACCTCGGAGGTCGAGACGGAAGCAGGAGTGCCGATTTTGAGCAAGTTACCTATAATTGGTAGAGCCTTTAGCAATAGCAGCAAAATCAGAGACCACAAAATACTGCTCATTTTGGTCAAGCCGACCATTATCATTCAAGAGGAACGCGAGCAAGAGGCAATTGCTGCAATGGATAGCGAACTTTAAGTACCTTGCAATCTTTAACTTATCACAAGGGTGGGGTCCCCTTTAATGTTAATGTATTGAGGGATTCAAAAGCAGAAAAAACAGGAAGTCGAAAAATGGAACAGCGAGTTCTGAAGCGACCAAAGAGCTGGCAGTTTCTGATTAGCTCGATGGTCATAGTGTGCGCCCAAGTTGCTCTTGCGGCGCCCAATGAGTTCTCAGGGATTAACCTGTCGTATTTACTTGAGTCTGGAGTTACTCACGCACCAGGCGAGATAATGGTCCGTTTTGCTAATACGGCTGCTCATACACCCGTTGGCCCAGTTATAACCGGACCACGCACTGTGCGCTCCATTCGCACCATCATGTCGGATTTTGTCATTACCGGTGCATCGGTGCGCCGGGAATTCGATGGTGTGGTTCCTGGCTTGGCTCTGGTTAAACTACCAGAAGGTGTCTCTGTCATTGATGCCGTAATAAAATTCAATAACTCATATAGCGTTATTTACGCTGAGCCGAACCACAAGATCAGGATGCATGTTGTCCCTAATGACCCGCTGTTTGCTAATCAGTGGGCTTTGGATAATACCGGCCAGACTGGTGGTCTTCCTGACGCCGACATCGATGCTCCCGAGGGTTGGGATATTACGACTGGTAGCGCAGATATCATTGTTGCGGTTACTGATACCGGTATCGATGTCAATCACCCCGACATTTTCGATAACATCTGGATAAACGATGGAGAGGTCAACGAACCAGGTGTAGTCGATCCTGAAGTTGATGCTAATGACGTTGACGACGATGGGAATGGTTACAATGATGACTTCTATGGCTACGATTTCGTCGACGATGACTCCGATCCTGCCGATGAGAACTGGCACGGTACACACGTAGCCGGAATTATCGGCGCCATCGGCAATAATGCCGAGGGTATCGCGGGCGTTTGCTGGAACGTTAAACTTATGGCCCTGAGGATACTCGACGCCGACGGAAATGGTGACGTAGCAGACGCCGTCGAAGCTATTCAGTATGCTGTTGCTAACGGTGCCTCTGTCATAAATGCTTCCTGGGGTGGGGCAGAATATGACCAGTCTTTGTTTGACGCTATTGAAACAGCGGGCGATAGCGGCGTCATATTCGTAACTTCGGCTGGCAATGAGAGTGCTAACAATGATAGCTACTTTTTTGCTTATCCAGCGAACTTTGAGTTGGATAGTGTAATCTCCGTCATGTCAACGGATCACTTCGATGAGATGTCGGGTTTCTCCAACTATGGCCCCACTACCGTCCACTTGGGCGCACCGGGTGAAAACATCATCAGTACCACCCCAGTTGAACTGACAGATGCCATGGAGGCGGATGGGGTCCCAACAGGCTATGCGTATGCAAGTGGTACATCAGCGGCTGCACCACACGTCTCTGGTGCCTGCGCGTTGATGATTGTAGTTAATCCCAACTATACACCACTCGAAATGAGAACGATCATAATGCGTGCTACCGATCCTGTCCTGCCAGGTTTATGTATCTCTGGCGGCAGACTGAATTTATACAATACAATATTGATAGCACGGCCTGGTAGAGTCTTATTAATAAGTAGGAGAACTGCTTACTCGTTTGAAACTATTCAGGAGGCCATTAATGCCGCAGGTGATGGCGATACCGTCATAGCTCATTATAATAATTGGTATCTTGAAAGGATTAATTTCCTTGGTAAGCAAATTACAGTCCGGAGTGGTGATATAGATGCCAGTCCATTTTACGGAGTTCCATCACAACAGAATACTTATATATCTGGTATCCTGGATCCTGGCACGATAGTAGGCTTCTCTGGAGGTGAAGACGAGCAGTGTATCTTGCAAGGCTTTACAATCACTGATGGCACCGAAGGTATCCATCTTAGTGGCTCTTTGCCAGCAATTAGCCAGTGCGTCATCACCCAAAATCAAGGCAGTGGTATCTTTTGTATAAATTCAGCTCCAAGCATTTCTGACACTACCATTAATGATAACACTACAGCCGGAAATGGTGGCGGTGTTTATTGTGACAGCAACTCAGCGCCGAGCTTGGACAAATGTATAGTCTCTGAGAACATAGCCTCGCAACACGGAGGTGGTATCTACTGCGAAAGCGGCACCGAGCCGAATCTAAGTGATACTATAATTTCCATGAATACCTCAGGCCAAAGTGGTGGTGGCATCTATTGCGGTGAAGGTTCCAATCCATATATAACCTCCTGTAGAATATCAGACAACTCCGCCCAATGGGAAGGAGGGGGTATCTATTGTGTAGAATCTTCTCCTGATATTACAGATTGTACGATTACAGGCAATGCTACTGATTGGGATGGTGCTGGTATCTATTGTGACGTCGGCGCAGAACCAAATATCACTAACTGTGAAATTGTCAGTAATATCGCCGACTATGATGGTGGTGGCATTTACTGCAATGCTACGTCACCTTTGATTAAGAACTGTCTTTTAGTTACAAATACCGTCGAAAGTTGGGATGGCGGCGGCATATACTGTTCGGATGCTTCACCTGCAATCGTCAACTGTACATTTGTCGGTAACACAGGTAATCCTTTTGATGGGCTGGGTGGAGCACTCTACTGCGCAGGAGACTCAGATCCCACAGTTACGAACTGTATATTCAATGATAATAATGATGTTGCAATCTATGAGGGTAGTTCAGTTTCCAATCCCGACGTGACGTTCTGTCTGTTTTATTACAACCGTCAGGGCGACTATTATGACAACGACACTCAGGCTATATACAATCTTAATGATACTGATCCAGCCAATCCTCTCTCTGGTAGAAACAACATCATTGGCAATCCGATGTTTGTTTCTGGGAGGATCGGCGATTACTACCTCAGTCAATACGATGCCGGCCAGATATTGGACGTAAACGGCGAGATTGTAGATCCGAATGTCAATCCTCAGGATGCTACAAGTCCTGCTGTTGACGCCGGAAGCGCCAGCGCAGATGCAATTGGAATGCACATTTATTCAACACGTACAGACAATTTTGAAGACCCCAACGGCTACAAGGACTTTGGACTCGTCGATATCGGCTATCACTATAATGATCCGGAACCAACCCGGCAATTCAGTCTCGTTACTGCTGTTGATCCTGCGGGCGCCGGCTTAATCAGTCCCGATGCTGCTGGTAGCCCACACACCTACTCGCAATACACTCAGGTTCCACTGAGAGCCAGCCCTGTCGATCCGAACACCAATCAATTCAAAGCTTGGCAAGGAACCGACGATGACACACGCGTTGATCGGACCTCTGGTGGCGCCATTGCTCAGGTTCAAACCAACATTGTAACAATGGATTCGAGCAAACTCGTCACAGCTCAATTCGAGACAATTCTTGTGACTTTACGTGCACGTGTAGTCACTGGTAACGGCACTGTTAGACCGCGTACAGGGCAGTATCCGCGAGGCTCTGTCGTAGAGCTGACAGCCACACCTACTAATCCAGCCCATCGTATCAAGTGGGTCGGAACGGACAACGATTACTCAACCGTTCGTACCAACACGGTAACGATGAGCCCGCCATTTATGATCGACCCGAGGGATGGCAGAGAGTTTAAGGAAGTTGAAGTAACGTTCTATGAGGCACGTACCCTGGATGTTCCTGGCGACTACATGAGAATTCAAGATGCGATAGACGATGCAAATAGTGGTGACGTAATTATAATTGCGCCAGGTACTTATTCCTACGAACCCGGTCAGCACCCTAATGGGGATAACATCATTATTGATCGCAACGGTATCATGCTGGTTAGTTCCAATCCGGATGATCCCTGCGTCGTTGCCGACACCGTCATAAATGGCCGGTTCGTAATAATGGGTGTAGACCGCAGCACAATCATAGATGGCCTGACTATTCGGAATCCGGTTCTTGTCGATTGGTTTATGATCGACCCTATTGATGATCCCGAAACTGACGCGGGTGAACCTGGATTACCTGGAAATGGCTACTATGGTGGCGGTATGGCGTTGATTGGTAGCGCATCGCCAACAGTACGCAACTGCATATTTGACGGCTGTTATGTCTGGGGTGCTCATGGTAGCAATGGTCTCCCGGGTGAGCCTGGAGGTAATGGCGGAAGGTCCGGCTGGGGCCGCGGTGGTGGTGTTTCAATCGGATATAGTGGCAATCCGCTTTTTGTCAACTGTACCTTCACCGATTGCTGGGCTCGCGGCAGCGACGCTGGTAATGGTGGTGATGGCCAAAACGGTTTTGGGGGTGGCCGTGGAGGAAGCTGGGGCGAAGCTTACTGGATATACAGCGGCTATGGTGGAGCAGTATATTGTTATCCTGAAAGTTCACCCGAATTTGAGCATTGCACTTTCACAGACAACCAGAGTTACGGTGGTAGCTGTGGCATTAGTGGCACGCCTTATTATTCTTCATACCCTATGAACCATTATAAGCTTACCAATTACGGCGGTGCGGTCTATGCAGCAGAAGAGAGCGCTCCAGTATTTAAAGACTGCGTTTTCTCAGGTAACGGAGCCGATGTAGTTGGACCCGATTCTCACGCTAGGGACGGCGAGATACCGATATATTATGACCCCTATCTCGGCTACGGTGGTGCTGTCGCTTTTGAAGATAGTGCGTCTCTTACCTTCGAGAACTGTTCATTTAATGATAACCTCGCTTCCATCGGCGGTGCAATGTGGGCAAGTTGGGCCGAACCTTCTATCACCGACAGCAACTTTATTGCGAACAGGGCCTTACATGGTGGTGGTGTTTATTATGTCGGCGGTGCAATCAACATCACCAATAGTGATTTCACTCAGAACGAGGCCTTGGTTGACACGAGCATAGTCGATCCTAACGAACCCGATATCTTCCAGCAGATATGGGGTGAGGGTGGTGCAATCTATTGTTTTGATGCTGAGACAACAATCCTTGATAGTTATATCGCTGAAAACTCCGCAGGCGGTTCCGGTGGTGGTATCTACATCGCAGGCAGCAACACCGGACTTATCAAAAACTGCCTTATAGTAGATAACTCTGCTCTCAGAGATGGTGGAGGTATTTCTTGTGATTGGCATAATGAACTTACAATCCGCAATTCTACAATAGCTGATAACAGCGTTGCAGGTATTGCTGCTACTTATGGTGGAGGCATCTACTGCTCGTATGGTAGCTATGCCCAGATCATAGATAGTATCATCTGGGATAATGCCAGTGCTTATGAGGGCCAACAAATCGCCGTTGGCACCGGTTTTGAGTATGACCCAATACCTGCTACGGTAGAAATATCCTACAGTGATATCGAGCCGGACCCTGATCCCAACGAGCTTGGGCCGTTGGCGCTCGATCTTGTTTTCTGCATAGATTCAACGGGCAGCATGTACGATGACATCGATGCTGTCAAAGCCTCGGCAACGGTAATCACCGGTTCGATATCTGATATGATTGAAGATTTTAGAATCGCAGTTGTGGACTATAAAGACTTTAATCAACCAAACCTTGATCCAAGTATTGAGACTCCATATGGGGGGCCAACTGATTATCCTTATAAAGATAATTCAGTATTTACAACTGATGTCAATGAAGTTATTGCTGCGATTGATTCGATAGTGGCATCTGGCGGAGCTGATGGACCCGAATCGGTTTTAGCGGCATTGATGCACTGTATCGACCATAATTCAGTGCGGGCCGTTATTGAACCAAACTTTTATGGAGCAGATCCTAACTGGCGCGGGCCTGGAGCTTGGCGTACAGGTGAAAGAACAGTCAGAGCAATTATTATTATGGGTGATGCCCCGTCACATCGTCCACCATATGATCCTTGTGAGCCTTTCACGGGATATGTGGTCGACGATATTGTTACAGCGGCAACAGAAGGGCCAGAAGGGCCTATTAAGATTTTCTCGATTGTTATAGGTGATTGGCTTGAGACAATCGAAGATTTCACCGCTTTATCTCAGGGTACGGGCGGAGTAATGCTCACGGCAGCCGATGCCAGTGAGGTAGTTGACGCGATCATGGAGGCCATTGAGTTGATTATGCGTGTGCCGCCCATGATTTACGTTGACGATACGTGTGAACTGGCCGGCTTGGATATCGATACGCAGCTTTGGGATCTCAACTCACATAATATTGGTGAGGACCCACTCTTTACTTACGGTTATTATCTAAGTCAAATTGCATCTGGCGAGCCAAATGACAGCCCATGCGTCAACACTGGTAGCGCAGACGTGAGAGACCCGAATGTGGATATCGATCCGAATAAGTATACTACACGTACAGATGGTGTTGGCGACTTTGGTATCGTGGACATGGGTTATCACTATGCTATCGACTCGATGGCGCGCTTAACCGTCACTTTTGTTGATGCAAATGGTATGGTGCTTGACCCAAGTTTGGCCCACGGTTATGTTGACCCAAATAACAGACTCTATCCCATAGGCTCAATCGTGCAGCTCGTCGCACACCCTGATCCCAACTATCGTGTAGCTTTCTGGACTGGTACTGACGACGATTTGTCTAAAGCGTTAACCAATACAGTCACAATGACTGAGGACAAGCTCATCATTGTTCAGTTTGATCCCGATATTTACGAATTAACTACGATTGTCCGTGGCGATAATGGTACGATCGAGCCGGCCAGCGGACCACAGTTCGCAGGTGTAATAGAACTTACAGCATATCCGGATTCAGGCTATCGTGTTAAACAGTGGATCGGCACTGACAACGACCCCTCTTGGAACAGCAATACAAACACGGTGACACTCGATAGCGACAGGACCGTCATTGTGGAATTCGAACGCGATATTACGCGTAATCTTCGCGTTCCGTCTCAATATGGAACGATCGAAGATGCCGTGGCTGCGGCAAGCTACGGTGGCACAAATATTATCTTAAATCCCGGGGTTCACTATGTAAGTACTCCGGAAGGCATCGACTTCAAGCATAAGGCTGTTACATTAACTTCCGAAGATCCGGATGATCCAGCCGTGATAGCAACCACGATTATTGACTGCCGAGGTACAAGGTATGTTCCTTGTCGTGCCTTCCATTTCCATAGTGGCGAGGACTCCAACACAGTAATAACGGGACTAACCATAAGAAATGGTTACATCCGTGGTACTATGGGTGATCAGGGACGGTATGGGATATTAACACCTCAGCCGTACGAGTTGATCCCTGACCAAAATCCTGATCCCGATTCAACTCCACCGAGAACCGAACGCGGTAGAGATGCTACCGGCGTGGGCTATGGCGGCGCGATCTTGTGTGAGAATGCCAGCTCTCCTACTTTTAGGAACTGTGTGATAACTGATTGTATCGTTACTGGAGGCCAAGGTGGTAATGGTGCTGCTGGACGGATGGGGCAATGGCAATGGCAGCCGGTCGATCCAGCAGTAGCTGAACAACAAACTAACGATGGCCAGTGGGGTGGTCACGGTGGTGCTGGCTATGGAACCGGATACGGCGGTGCTATCGCTTGTCTGGGAAGAAGCTGCCCAGTTATTATAGATTGTACCATAAAGGGTAACATCGCCAGAGGTGGCTGCGGCGGAGACGGTGGAAATGGTGGATCTGCTTATACCGAAGATGGCGGGCAAACCTTTCAAGGACTGGAAAGCTCTGGTGGTAATGGCGGAGAGGCCCACGGTCGTGGTCTCGGCGGCGGTATCTTCTGTGAAGATGGATCCTGTCCGGTTATCAAGGACTGCACCTTCAAGAACAATATTGCTATGACGGGTACCGGCGGCCCTGGTGGCGCAATAGGCGAAGGCAATGCGCGAGATGCTCCCATCCTCGCTAATGTGGGTTCTGTTGGTGATGTCTATCCTGAACCCGGCATAGCTGGCGGCGCAGCCTACTATGTTGATGCTGATCCAAACTTTATTAACTGCAAGTTCATCAGCAACAGTGCTCGTGAAGTTTTTCCAGTTTACTCCGGTTATTATCAGGGTATTTATGGTCAGCAGAAGGAAGTCCGCTTATACACGATTGGTGGTGCTTTGTATTCCGGAAATGGCAACACCGTCAAGGTCAATAACTGCCAATTTAAAGCCAATCTTGGTGGAGCTATCTATATCGAATCTAACGGTGTTGTTGATGTGAACGATAGTCTCTTCGAGAATAATGAAATGCTTGATCGAAGAGATAGGTACGGGTACTACTATCATCCGTCTTATTCGCACGATTTCCTCGATTTCTTGTTCTATTATCCGGAATTTACCAGGACTGAAATAGATTATGTAGGTGGTGCCCTTTACGTTGGTCCAGATTGTAATGGTGTAAATGTCAAGAATAGCATTTTCAATGGTAATTATGCCCTCGAAGACGGTGGTGCTATTCATGGCAAGAGTAACATAAACCTCACGGATTGTTCATTTGGTGGAAACCAGGCCGACAGTTGTGGTGGTGCGGTTGATGTATATTATGATACCAATGATCCGAATACCCGTAAAATATTGGTGATGGACGTCAATTCTTGTACCTTTACCGGCAACAAAGCTACAGAAGGTATGACCGGATGGGGTGGTGCTGTTCATTTGCAGGACTTCAATGCCACATTTACTGATTGTTACTTCGTGAATAACACCGCTAAGAACGGCGCCGGTCTATTCATCGTAGGTGGAGACATTACCTTACGCCGAACAGTTATAAATTCAAACAAAGCCGTAGGTGGAAGCGGTATTGATACCAAAGGCTACCTGGATTCCTTCCGCTATTATCCCTTGTACACGATTGATGACCTCTCGAATATTGAACACTGGTATTATGATCCTAATGGTTTGCCTAAGATCGATATGGCCGGTGGCCATGATATCGGTGGTGGTCTGGTCTGCGCCGATACGCAAGCAACGATTGAACATTGTGTTTTGCAGAACAATGTGGCTGAGGGTGTTAATGGCTCCGGTGGTGCCATTAATTTTTCTGGCGGATATGTCAATCATCTTGTCAAGAACTGTTTGCTGACCGACAACTATGCCACTAAGGAAGGTGGTGCAGTTTACTGTGACTTCTATGCGACACCGAGATTCGAAAACTGCACCTTCAGTGGCAACTCAGCAGGTAAGTTGGGTGGCGCGATATTCAGCGATTGGACTTCTGATCCAACCGTTATCGACTCCATAATCCATGACTGCAATAGTGTTGCAGTAGCTGAAGAAGACTTTGGCAACGCATCTGTAGAATACTGTTTGTTCTACAGCAATAGCGATGGTGATTACGGGATTTATGATACGCTTACAGAGCTAACCGACACGCTTACAGCGGCAGACATTGGTGTTAATAACATTGAGGGCGATCCGTTGTTCGTGACTGGGCCTTTGGGTGATTATTATCTTGGTCAAGTTGCAGCGGGCCAGTCTGCGAATAGTCCTGCTGTGGATGCAGGCAGTGGTTTAGCCTCTGACCGCAGCTTGAGTACGTATACAACCCGTACGGACAGTAGCTCAGATACGGATGATGTTGACATTGGTTATCATTACGCGGATCACTCAAGCATCCCGCAATACACCTTAACTGTTACTGTGGCTGATGGGCACGGCAGAGTCGAACCGAGCAGTGGTACTTACTATGCTGGAACTTTGGTAACCCTCACAGCTCAGCCTGAGATGGGTTGGCGCGTTGCTAGTTGGTCTGGTACTTCCGAAGATAGTTCTACATCTCTGACAAATGTCGTCCTCATGGAAACGGATAAACACGTGGCCGTTGCCTTTGAACAGACAAGGACCATTGTTGTAGGTAGTGACACCGATTACACTTCAATCCAGCGTGCTATCGATGATGCAAATGATGGTGATGTCGTTATTGTTAAAACTGGCGTGTATTATCCTACTACGATTCATCCATACCGAATATGGGGTGTTGAGATGATCGAGGTAGGCAATAAGGCAATTACTCTTACAAGCACTAATCCCGAGGATCCCAAGGTCGTGGCAGCGACAATACTTGATGGTTATTGGTTCCGTATCTTTAACGTAGGCCCCGAGATGATTATCGATGGCTTTACCATAAGAAATGCACAGCGCGATGGTCTTGTTACGGTCAATACATCCCCTGAGGCTGATGACGGTTTTTATGGTGAGAGCATGTACGGCGGTGCAATGCAAATCTTAAATGCCTCGCCTACGGTCCGTAATTGTGTGTTCGAAAATTGTTCTGTTACAGGTGGTGATGGTGCACCGGGCGACAATGGTACTCAGCAGCATTCTGTTGGCTTTGATGGTGGCTGGGGCGGCAAGGCTTACGGTGGTGCTGTGTACTGCGGATACAACAGCAATCCGACGTTTGAAAACTGCTCATTTACTAATTGCTTTGCCCGTGGAGGTAATGGCGGCGACGGTGGCGACGGCAACCTTGGCGACAAAGGCGGAAGAGGTGGTGGCTGGGAATGGGCCGACTCACAAGAAGAGAAATACGCCAACAGTTGGTGGGACGGCTGGGAATATGGCGACAAACTTAATATTGCCATCGACTACGATCCGTACGACGCATATTTGGATCCGTACTACAGATATAGTGGTTATGGCGGTGCTGTCTACTGCGAAAACTATACTGCTCCGAAGTTTATAGATTGTTCATTTACAGACAATACTACATATGGCGGTGTTTGCGGCATTGGTGGTATAGATGCCGCAGGCATTCAAACTCCGGACAGAAATCTTAAGATTGAAAACCATGGTGGTGCAGTTTATGCTTGTGACATTAGTAATCCCGAATTTGTAAACTGCATATTTACCGGTAATTTGGCTGATACATCTAATGATTTTATTGCTACCGATGGCACACCATCCACCGTTCAGAACAACGACGATCCTTACATTAGCTACGGCGGTGCTGTTTCCATCGAGGATGACTGCTCGGCGAAGTTTGTAAACTGCGTCTTTAGTGATGACCAAGCTTGTATCGGCGGAGGTGTGTACTGGTCTAATGCAACTGCGACAGTTATTGATTGTAACTTCGCAGAAAACGAAGCTTATCACGGGGCAGCTCTTTATTCAGTAGAATCTACAGCTATAATTACCGGCTCGAACTTTACGAGCAACATTGCTTTGGCCGATATCGCCGAGACGAACGACCCCAATTTTGCAGTTCAGATCGGCAATGTGCTCGGTCAGGGCGGTGGTTATTATTGCTTGTCTACGGTTGCCAACATTATCGATTGCTTCTTTGCAGAAAACGAGGCTGGCGCATCTGGTGGAGCAATTTACTTCGCTGGTAGTGATCAGCAAACGTCTTTCTCACCTTATGTATATAACTGCTTGTTTACAGGTAATATGGCAAGTAGAGATGGTGGTGCCGTATCTTCGAATTGGTTTGCTGAACCGGTAATCTCTAACTCTACGATAGCTGACAACCACGCCACCGGCGCCATCGGATATGGCGGTGGTATATATTGTGGTACTGATAGTAACACAGTCATTATTGACTCAATAATCTGGGGCAATACGGCAATTGACGGCGCTCAAATTGCTGTCGGCACCGGCTTTATTGAACATGGGTCCAGGCCTTCAAGGCTGAATATTTCGTATAGTGACATCCAGCCCGAGTATGACCCCAACGAAGTGAAAAAGCCTACTAAGCTTGATGTTGTCTTCTGCATCGATACTACGGGCAGCATGGCAGATGATATTGACGCCGTTAAGGCTGCATCAGCACAAATCATCAGTAGTATTGCTCAAGAGTATCCCGATTTTAGAATTGCCATCGTTGATTATCGCGATTTCAACGAAGCACCTTATGGTGACCCTGATATTGATTATCCTTATAATGATGTTCTTCCGTTTGAAACTGATATTGCAGCCGTGGAAGCCGGCATTGATTCCCTGGCGATCGGCTCTGGTGCCGATTGGGAGGAATCAGTTTATGCAGCATTGATGCACTGCATTGATGGAGAGTCGCTAAATGGCTGGCGAATCGGTTCCGATGTCAGTAGAGCCATCATACTAATAGGCGATGCACCACCTCATGAGCCGGAACCCATTACAGGCTATACACTTTCCGGTGTTATCGCTGCCGCGAGAACCGGAGCAGCACCAAAGAAGATACTTGCGATCCCTGTTGAAAGCAATGTTATCACCGTTAGCTTCTTCAGTCGTCTCGGTGAGGGAACCGCAGGGGCGGTCATAGAGGCAGAAGATGCAAGTGATGTTCCTGGTGCCGTTATGGAAGCCATCGACCTCATTTGGAGGCCGCCTGTTGGCATTCTTGTTGAAACCGATTGTCAGCTCGACTGGTACGATGATGTTACCGACACCTGGGATCCGCAAAGTCATAACATTGCTTTGGATCCGTTCTTCACCGCAGGCTATTACCTCAGCCAGATGGCTTCAGGTCAGCCAATCACAAGCCCATGCGTCGATGCCGGAAGCGCCGACGCCAACGATCCCAATATTGATTTGTACATGCACACCACTCGAACCGATGGTGTATTTGACGCCGGCATTGTTGACATGGGTTACCACTACAAGAAGGGTCTGACACAGTATCGGCTTGTTGTAACTGTAGCCCCGGATCCCAGCGATGGCCTCGAGCATGGATATGTGGATCCCAATCTTGCTGTAGTATATGAAGGATATGGCGAGAATGTCATAACCATTACCGCATATCCGGACGATGGCTACAAGGTCAAGAGTTGGACCGGCACTGATGATGACTCCTCCACTAAGCGGACGAATACCGTCACTCTGACCGAGGATAGGAACGTCGTTGTTGAGTTTGAACCGGCCGCTACATACAACTTAACCGCCGTTGTGATTGATAGGGGTGACGGCCCGCACGGCACAATCGAGCCAAGTGCTGGTTCGTTCTATGATGGTGTTACCATATCGTTAACAGCCAGGCCCGACTCAGGATACAAAGTAAAGACTTGGTATGGAACAGACGATGATTCCTCAACAGAGTCGACCAATACCGTAACCATTGACGGTGCCGATGTATTTGTCTACGTCGAATTCTGGCTGCCTGTGCCCTCTCTTATTAGTGTTCCAGGCGACTATTCGACCATCCAGAATGCAGTTTCCGCCGCTATGGATGGTGACACTATCGTCGTTGATCCCGGAAGGTATTACGGTGGATACGAGGGATATGGATTAGTTATAGATAAGTCGGTCGTTATTACATCGAGAGATCCACACGATCCATGCACTGTGGCTTCAACGGTGATAGATGGATATGTTGGAATGAACGAATTCCGTAACCTGGGTGTCATTTTCACATACAATACAGATGCCAATACGATTCTGAACGGCTTTACCATCGAGAATTGTGGCGGAAGCTTTGGAGACGGTGAAGATGGTGACCGTGACGAGGGACATCCCAACGGTTACGATGGTGAATGTGGCTTCGCTGCCGGAATCATCATTGAGCCTTACGCCAGCCCTGTCATAAAGAACTGCATTATTAGGAACAACGAGGTAATCGGTGGTGATGGTGGCGCCGGTGTCGGTGCGGATGAGAATAATAACGCAGGCCGCGGCGGCTGGTCAGGCTGGGCACGTGGTGGCGGCATATATTGTGGTGTATACAGCGCCCCGAAGTTCATAAATTGCAGGATCGAAAATAACCTCGCACGTGGTGGAATTGGTGGTACTGGCGGCGATTACGCCGACGGTGGTGGTTCCGCCAACTACGGCGGCAACTACAGCAGAGCTCAAGCATATAATATCAGTACTGAGCCCAATAGCACCGACTCGGAGTTAGTCGAGGGCAACCTCTGGGAAGTCTGGCAGTGGGACTTGGCAGCTTCTTACTGGCCCATGTATGGTGAGCCACGCAGAACCTCCTACTTTGGTGACTACCGATGGTACTCAGGATATGGCGGCGGTGTGTTCTGTGACGCTGGAAGTAATGTTACCTTCGAACACTGCGAAGTCAGAGGCAACCGTACTTATGGTGGTATGAGCGGGCAAGGTGGAGTTAGGGGCCCAGCCGGTCGACAACACGAACCCCTTATTCCGTATCAGATACCAAGCTATGGTGCTGGTGTCTATTGTGCAGATGACTCAACCATTACATTCAATGGCTGTACGTTCGAAGAAAATATTGCTTCCGAGGTAGAAGACCCGGCAGAGCCCGAACATCGTCTTGATCCATACGCAGGCTTCGGAGGCGGCGTATGTGCAGAAAGTAGCGCTATGCTAGCATTCGTTGACTGCAACTTTGTTGACAATGACGCTGATTCCGGCGGTGGCCTCTATATCCACGATTCCAACGCGACTATCATTGACTGCAATATCGCATCCAATACAGCCCTTCGTGGCGCTGGATTCCTCGGTGCCAAAGGTTTGATGAGTATGACCAACTCGCTGCTTACGCGCAACATAGCGGACACTGATGTAAGCGACCCCAATGACGACGATATTGTCACAGCCGGTGCAGGCTTGTACTTCTGGTCAGCAGATGCGACGATTGCTGATTGTAATCTCAATGGCAATCGTGCTGTTGGTTCTGGAGGTGGTCTCTATGTTCGCGGCCGAAGCGAGTTCTCGTTTGTTAATTGCCTTATCATCAATAACGAGGCTGGCCGTGACGGTGGCGGCGCCTCCGTTAACTGGTATGCAAACCCACTTATCGCAAACTGCACATTCGTTGGCAACGCAGCCCCAGGCATAATTGGTGAGTCCAACAAGACCGGTCTTGGCGGTGCGCTTAACTGTGCATACAATGGCTGGTGCGAGGTCACCGACAGTATCTTCTGGAACAACCAGGCCTTGAAAGGTTCCGAGATTTCTATCAGCTCCGGCTTTGAGCTTGATCCACTGTGTGGAACCATTTCTATTTCTTATTGTGACATCAAGCCTTCACCAAACAATATCTCGGTCGACGAAGAATGTACACTCAATTGGGGTTCTGGTAATATCGATGAAGATCCGCTGTTTGTATCTGGAATGTTCGGCAATTATTATCTTAGCCAGGTTGATGTTGGTGCGCCTGGTCAAACACGCCAGAGTCCGTGCGTTGATGCCGGTAGCGATCTCGCCGGTAATCTTGGCATGACAACCTCCACAACCCGAACAGACAGGGTGCCCGACACCGGCCGAGTTGACATAGGCTATCACTATCCATTGCTTGAACCGTGTAAGTTCTGTGACCTCGTTCGTAACGGTATCATTACTTTTGAAGATTTTGCTGAATTCGCCTCCAGATGGCTCCGCCAGGATTGCTCAAGGTCCAATAGTTGGTGTACAGGTGCCGATTTCACGTTCGACAATAATATTGACCTTATGGACTTAGCTTTCTTTGCTGATTGCTGGCTCATAAGTGATACTGATCCACCGATTCCCAA
>CAYSPM010000011.1:21814-33104 GCA_964432925.1 uncultured Pirellulales bacterium
TCGATCACTATGGTTGCAACCACAGCCTATGACGTAAGCGGCGTTGAATACTACTTCGATTGCAATAATGTCGACAGACCTGAGGGACATGATAGTGGCTGGCAACAGAGTCCTGCCTATACAGATACCGACCTTAATCCTGATACTGAGTACTGCTATCGTGTCAGGGCAAGAGACAGATCCTCCAGCGCCAACGAGACTGCGTGGTCCGAGTATTTCTGTGCTAGGACCGAGGAACCACCTGATACCGATCCTCCGGAACCCAACCCGATGCAGTTTGATCCGAACGGCCTACCTCGCGAGTTCTGGGGAGGCGGAGGACCGTTCGATTATTATGCCGAAATGACGGCAGTTGTGGCCACGGATGAAAGTGGCTTTGTGGAGTACGAGTTCCAGTGTATCGACGACCCAGGTCTTAGCAGCGACTGGCAGCTTGGGAATACATACACTAAGCTGGTTGGTGGTGCCGGTCGTGGTTACCGGTTCAAGGTCAGAGCTCGTGACTTGTATAACAATAGAACTGGGTGGTCACAGGCATATCCAGCTCAGTAGACAGCACTACTGCGATAGCAGTGGCTGTTTAAGATATGGCTGCGGTCTTACGGGCCGCAGCCCGCATTCATTTCTATCCGTTCTACGCAATTAGCCAACTGTGTAGAACGTATGCGCTCAGAGACTGTAGTTTCGCGACAGTTCTCTCATCAATATTCCTGTCTCAGGTGCTGTTGCGCCCAGATACCAAGACCTGCCCCAATCAACAATAACAACCCAAAAAGTACTTGCAGCCTTGTCAGCGATTCTCCGAAGACAACATTGGAAATCGCCAGAACAGTAAAAGGCTGCACCAGTATCACAAGAGCTGGAATAGTCGCACCAATACGCTTTATTGCCGCATAATATACTACATGGCCAAGCGCTATCGCCGTCACTGCCGAGATAACGACACACGCCCATTGCCACACACCCATCTGCAAACACTCGCTAACATCCCCAAACACTATCGCAAACACCACCAACCCACCAACCGTGTATATGCTTATTACCGAAAATCCATCCCGCGATCCGACATTACGAAAAGCAACCTTAACACATACCGTGTACACCCCCCACATCAATGACATCAAAAGAGCAAGCACTATCCCTGCTACCGTCCCCGGCCCTGCAAAGTCATCCTTAAAATACAGCACACCTGCCACACCAATCAGCGATAGCACAAGTCCAAACCAAAATCGGCTGCTTTTGGCCAATGGTCTCTCATCTCGAAACAAAATAAGCGAAAAGCCTGCCACCCAGAGCACGCTTGTCTTCGAAAGCAGCACCAAAAACGCTGGCCCCATATAGTAGAATGCTGCTGCCCACATGCTCTGCATCACAATATTTGGCCCCGCCGGCAGAATTGCCCTCCACCATATAGCCTTATCAAATCGTCCCTTCAGATTGGAGTGTATAAGAAACGGCAGCCAGAACAAACACGCTACTGAATACCTTAGCAGATTCTGTGTCCATGAATCGAGATACCCCGTCAGGTATTTGATAAAGATCGGCCCAACCGACCAGAGCACAACTGTCCCAATGCAAGCCATTGTCGCGGTAACATCGAGCTTTCTAGCGTTCACCTGCTTACTTTGCATTGCATCCTCATTCTCTCCCAGCTTGCAATCCTACCTTTGCTTTTTCTCTGAATCAACCATTTCCGAATATATATATATATATATATTATGTTTAGCCCCCAGCACTGCTAGGTATTTTCTTCCAGCTTAGGTCTTTTCCTATCCAGTTTTGCCACTTCGTGACGACATAATAGATGACCAGAAACTGATCGTCCTTGCTGAGCATTTGACGATGGAAGTGTATGATCTTAAGGTTTGTAGAGACGCGAGTCTGTGCCCATTTTCAAGCGGAGATTCTACCTTCGAGTTGGTTGAGGCGGCTGAAATCGCAGAGAATGACCTATAATACTTGCAATTATATGATGAATATAGTAATTTAAGGTAATCGGAAGGCTTATAAAGGGGGAATCTTCAGATATATTTCCCTTTGACCTTGGAGATTAAAATTACTATCTGTCATGGCTATATGAAGGAATCATAAAATGTCTCATCGAGAATTGCTACTAAAAACGATTGTGTTTCTTGCCATTTGCAATACATCAGTTCTATCTGCCGATTCTATCTCCACGACCGTTGGGCAGGAGTTCACAATCAGCCTCGATTCAAACCCATCCACGGGTTATGAATGGATTCTTGTATCATCTTTGCCGGATTGGTTAGAACTCGTCGGGCACGAATACACACCAACGAATCCTAATCTGATAGGCGGAGGGGGCATAGAGGAATGGACATTCAAGGCCACAAATACAGGAAGTACGACTCTCACTTTTCATTATCTAAGACCATGGGAGACAGAAGTGCCCCCTTTACAGATATATGAGGCCCAGGTTATCGCTCAAGATGACCGGGACGCACAGGACCTGGTCAGCGGCAATTTAATTCAGTTCAACGACAACGGTGCTTGGTGTTGGTATCAGGATGAGCGTGCCGTTATTGATATAATGGGTGGTAAGTTGATTATCGGTTCCGATGCAAGCGGCTCTGGCGTGGGTGGCTCGTCCCGCAATGGTAACATTGAAGTGGTCATCTTTGATCTTAAAACAGGATTATTGCGAAGATTTACGCTCATGGAAACCAGTTGCGATGACCATAACGCCCCTGCGTTTCTGGTCCGACCGGATGGTAAATACCTTGTGCTTTACGCCAAACACTACGATGATTCCAGTCGCTATCGTATTTATGACGGTAATAATTGGACTGAGCAGCAGAAATTCGATTGGAACAGCATCCCAGGTGGAACTGATTTTTCAACCACATATTCTAATCTCTTCTATCTTTCAGCCGAAGATAAAGTTTACAACATCGTCCGATGCTACGCCCGCAGCCCGAATTTGATGGTTTCCACCGACCTTGGCCAGACGTGGTCCTATGGCGGCTTATTAACGGAGCCGGACAGAAGCATCGGTTATGTTAACGGATATTTCAAATATTCAAGCAACGGTGTCGATCGCATTGACTTTGTTTGCACCGAGCATCATCCCCGTGATTATAATACGAGCATTTATCACGGCTACATTTGGAACGGCCAGAGCTTCAATTCATACGGCATCCTGATGGATAGCGACATCTCCGACAAGTCTGCCGCAAAACCTGCCGATTTTACGCTCGTTTTCGCAGCCAATACGTATGTCCAGGGCATAAAGATGACACGTTGCTGGACCATCGATCTTCAATCGTACGGGGACGGTACCATTGCCACGATTTTCAAAGCGAGGGCGAACAATTCTCAATATGATCACCGCTTCTTTTACGCTCGCTTTGACGGTTTGAACTGGACCTCGACGTATTTGGGAAAAGCTGGGTCGAAATTGTATTATAGTGAACAAGACTACACCGGTTTGGCAGCGCTGCACCCCAACGACCCGAACACCATCTACATTTCAACGCCCTTCGATCCTCGCGATGATGCGGACCTGGAAGTACATGAAATCTTTAAAGGAGTCACCGATGACCACGGAGCAACTTGGACCTGGACACCTATAACCCGAAAATCTGTCCGTGACAACCTTCGCCCAATTGTTCCAGCCTGGGACGGGGAAAACACCGCTTTACTATGGTGGCGGGGAACCTATTACACCGCTCAGATATTTGACGCTGCTGTCGTCGGCATTTTAGATCGCCCCTCGGAAACGCTCAGCCCGATGAGCTATGTGGATGCTACGAATATCAATACCACGTTCTCGACTGGTGCACCGCTAATGACGACCGGACCAGATTCCTATAGGGGACCGGCAGATGACCAGTGGCATGAACGAACCGGTTTTGGAAATGGTGGTTCCGTGCTGACCTCAGCCGAGCTTGACGGAGAGGATGCGCCTGCCCTTAAAACACAGGTGATGGTGCCTGAGGCAGGGACGTATGATGTCTGGGTCAATTTCTGGGCGAATCCGGATGAGGATTGGAGGATCAAAGCAGGATTATCCGAGAGCGAAATGCAAGTATTCCGGCAGATGGCTTGTAAGCAGGTAGAGCAGGGCGCCCATGATGTTGCTATCGTACTGACCGGCGATGGCAATACGTTTCTTTATCAAACTTATCTCGGCCGTGTGCAGATATCGGATAGCAACGCTTTCGAGGTTTTTGTAGACGATTATGCAATCCAGACCGGTACAGGAGCTACACTGATAGGCAGCGTTGCCCGTACCTGGTATGATGGCATAAGCTACGCCAGTGTAGATATTGATATAACTCATGTAGAAGATTTTGAAAGTGGCGATTTCAGCCGACTCCCATGGGAGCATAGTGGAGATGCAACTTGGAGAATTTCTTCGGAGCAGACTTACAATGGCACGTATAGTGCTCAAGCAGGCCAGATCGGCTATCAAGAAAGCTCCACGATGGAAGTTACACTTGATTGTGTAGCAGGCAACATAACTTTCTATTATAAGGTCTCTTCTGAACGGGATTGTGGCTATCTAAAATTTTACATCGATGGGGTAAGGCAGGGGCAATGGTCTGGTGAGCAAGGTTGGATGGAGGCATCTTTTCTTGTAACGCAGGGGACTAAGACATTCACGTGGACGTATTTCGTCCTTCGTAGTATTTCCATTCTCCGTAGTACTACTACGAAGGATGAAACTACGGAGAATGGATCAGAAGATAATTCTATGTCTAATGATTCTGGCACTGCGTGGATAGACGATATAATTTTTCCCGTTGCACTCGATTAGTGTGCGGTTGGTTTGTTGATCAGTTAGAATTCCCAAAATTTTTTGGGGGCTGATATGGTTCATATAGAATAAATGCGTTTCATTTGTTTACTACGCTTTCCAGGAAGATGACGTTAAGACGAGTTAAGCCTAGCCTGCCCGAGGGCGTCGCGGAGTCTTAGTCGTGCCAGGGGATGTAATTGTTGCTGATGGTGTCATCATTTTCCCGCGTGGACACGCTTTGTGTTAAGTATGGTCGGTGATTGTTGTTATCGACCGCCATGAGGAGATAAAGGCCAAGTGTCCAGACCATTTTCTGGATCGTAGCTCTTTAGCCAGTATTCAGCTAACATGGCCATATCCAGCAAGTCGACCCTACAATCTCCATTGAGATCAGGAGGCTTGGCTCCCTCGCAGCGGACAATGTCACTGCAAGTGGCTATCTCATACATGCAGGTAAGCTCACCAAGCCACTTAAAGAAAGCATCGCCATATTCTTGAAGTACGACCGCTGCCATTCCCTCAGTATAGCCATTCCAGGAATTATACATTAGCCCATCCTGACCAAAGTCCTGAACCATCTCGGTAAGGGCTTGCATCCAGGTAGTATTGAGACCATATTGCACAGAATCTGGGAATACAATATGTGCGTCATAGCCTGGTGAAACATCCATCAAAAAGGGAATGCCTGTATTAGCCCAACCTTGGGAAAACCTGCGTTTCCAATCTATCAGATGCTGGTCATTGGACGAGCCTACCCAGACCTCAGGAATGAAGCACATGATGCCCAGAATGGAATCTTGCTGTTTTAAGTAGTAAGCCGTCGAGCCATACGAGGGTCTAAATTTGCCTGGCGCGTAGGTACCAGGAGGAAGAGCATCGATAAAAAAGCCAACTTCAATACCGGTCTGCCGCAGCACTTCTTCAGCGATGGAATCAAAACCTCTGGCAAAAGCAGAGTGGTCGTATGAGCCGAGCTGATTGGAAGATGCATGAATTATCGTGATCGCATATTTCGGCTCACCATTGCGGTTGTAGACACGTGCCCAACTATTTTGCCCTCGGTGTTGCTTAATGTAGCGGTTGATTAAATTAACGATCTGGCTGACAGTTCCCGGTGCCACCTGGTCGCCCCAGGTAGGAAACTCGTTCTTGAAACTCCAGTCCGCACGCGATTCGATAAACGGAATGACCAAAATGTGCTTGCTTTTCACGGCTGCAAAGAGTTCATCGTGGGACTTCGGAGAACACTGCATTGGCGCCCAGAGTGACCAGCCAATGGAGCATGGCAGGAAGTCCTCGCCCCAGGAGGACATAACAGTAACATTTATGCCCGCTTCGATCATTCTATCTATGACAAAGTCTCGGTTCTGCTGGCTATCGGCCCAATTCAGATGCCGCGAGTCTTCCGGATGAACCGTGTAAAGAGACATATTCGAGCCTGGACCGCAGTCGTATGGAGCGCTTCCATCTCTGGCCTGGCCTGGAAAAAACAGCGTTGCCTTTATGTGGTGCTGTTCAAAGCCCTCATTTGCCAGCAGACCCCAGCGCGAATCAGCATCCGCTGCTATCGATGTAGACTCAAATAGTTGGCTACAGACAACAACTACTGCCAAGGAAAAAATGAATATAAATGAAATTATGTTAGCGTTTTTCATCTTAATTGCCTCCTATTGATAACAATGTTTAAAGCCCTGCTATCTCTGGATTCATAATTCATAGTATCGATTTAAGATTAACCAGGATTTCATTTGTCCCCTCCTGCATTCAAATACAGAATGGTTACTTTTTCAAGCCAACTATAACATTATTGGAGGCCATGAGTCAAGCGAATTGAGGCAGAAACTCAACTGTTGCAGAAGTAATGGCAAGACCAAGTGCACAAATATCATTGAAACTTGAATTTGGAATTTGTATAAAATATCAGAATTGATCGAGGAAGCGCAGGTCGTTCTCGAAGAATAGGCGGATATCAGTAATGCCGTACTTACGCATGGCAAGACGCTCTATGCCAAAGCCGAAGGCCCAGCCGGTATACTTTTCACTGTCAATATCGACAGCGTCAAAGACATTCGGATCAACCATGCCGCAGCCGCCCATCTCTACCCAGCTCTCCTTGCCGGTCTTATCTGCTAAGAGCAAATCTACTTCGCCACTTGGCTCGGTGAATGGGAAAAAACTCGGCCTAAATCGCCACTTCGTCTCAGGACCGAAAAAGACATGAATGAACTGCTCGATGGTCGTCTTCAGATCCACCATGCTGACGCCTTCATCGACAACCAGCGCTTCGAGCTGATGGAACATGTACATGTGCGTTGCATCGACCGTATCCGGCCGATAGACACGGCCGGGCGCAACAACCCGGATAGGTGGTTTCTTGCCTTCCATGACGCGGATTTGAATCGTTGAAGTCTGGCTACGAAGCAGTGTATTATCATCAATATAAAAGTTATCCGCAGGATCCCTTGCGGGATGTTCCGGCCCTATGTTAAGCGCAACAAAATTGTGCCACTCATCTTCGATCTCCGGCCCATAAGCCACATCAAAACCCATCCGGCCAAATATCTCCAGCAATTCATTCAGGGTCTGTGTAATAATATGGGGTCTGCCTATCTGAACGGGCTTACCAGGTAACGTGACATCTATTAACTCACCCGGCTTCTGCTGTGCTTGAAGTAAATTATCCTTTAGCTTTTCAAAATCAGCGGTAACCTGCTTCTTTATACTATTTGCGAGTTGACCAGCCTCGGGCCTTTGTTCGGCTGGCAGTGTCCCTAACTGTGTGAGCATCTGCGTGATTTGGCCTTTGCGGGCGAGGTACTTTATGCGAAAGGCCTCCAGAGCCTTAAGGTCGGTGACAGCCTTTAGGTCGTTGAGGGCTTCTTTGCTAATCTTTTCGAACTGTTCAACCATCTTCACGTAAACAATGCGCTCTATCTCAAACGCTATGATACACCGCCTGTAACCGAAGGCAAGTGACAGGTCTATGAACCTGCTGCGGCATTGGCAGCTTCAACAATAGCATCGAAACCCTGCGGATCATCGATGGCAATTTCACTTAGCATCTTTCGATTCAAAGTGATGTTGGCTTTTTTGCAACTGTTGATGAACTGGCTGTACCGTATACCCCGCTGCCGACAGGCTGCGCTTAGGCGAATAATCCAAAGACCACGGAAGTCACGCTTTCTCCGTTTGCGGTCGATTCGGGCATTGACATCCGCTCGCACGGCAGCCTCTTTGGCCATGCTATACAGATGACCCGCGGGACCACGATGACCTTTTACGGCCTTTAAGACTCGTTTCCTCGCCTTGCGCCTTGCGGCACCTTTTCTAACTCTTGGCATATCAGCTTTCCTTTGAAAGGTTCCAGTTATTAAGCTTGCTGGCGGCAGCTGATTGAAAGCCGAGAAGCAAGCATATTATATTATCGCACGTCACCCTGCTGGAGCGTCTGATAGGATGCGAGTTATTTACAAAGCTTGGTTCTGACCGTCTTGGCTGACGAACCTGTCATTATTACTGAACTGTGTGTACGTCTTCGACGTTTTGCATTTTTGCCGCTCATGAGATGACTGCCACCAGCTCGACGGTGTTTGACCTTTCCGGTGGCGGTTGTCTTAATCCTTTTACTTAATCCCTTGTGGGTTTTCTGTTTCGGCATTTAGTTTCTTTCAGCAGAACTGTCTACTAAATACTAAACGGTGCTAAAATATTAAGTTTAATCAACATTCAGGCATAGGTCAACACCAGATGTGTAAAATTGGTGAAAAAAACCGGCTGTCATCTGACACCGCTGACTGCCTCGCCGAATGCTACCAATACACCGCACAAGCACGAACATCAAGATTGGAATCCAGCAGATGCGCCGGTTATTTGGCCACAAGCAACACAGTCATACGCCTACCGGTCATTCTTGCGGGACGTTCAATCTTTGCTAAATCCTCCAAAGATTCGGCAATTTGCCCGAGAATTTCATAGCCATGGTCTCTATGCAACATTTGGCGTCCTCGGAAGAACATTGTGAACTGCACTTTGTGGCCCTTCTGTAGAAATTCACGAGCATGACCAACCTTGATATTCAGGTCGTGCTTGTCAGTCTCTGGCCTCAGCCGAATCTCTTTTAAGCTTGTGGCTTGATGGTGCCGTTTGTGAGCCTCACGGATTTTACGCTTTTGCTGATAGAGCCACTTGCCATAATCCATGATGCGACAAACCGGCGGATTACTTGTTGGGGAAACCTCCACAAGATCTAATCCGATCTGGCGTGCTCTGTCGAGCGCTTCGCCTGTATCCATAATCCCCACCTGATTGTTCAATTCATCAATTAGCCGAATTACATCGGCTTTTATTCCTCCGTTTATCCTTAAACCGCGTTTACCTATATCGCACCACCTTACCTTTCTGAATATTTGATTAAATAGTAACTTATCCCAAAGGGACTTGTTAAATGATAATTAGCCACAATAGTAAATCGCTATCAATTGTCAGTTACCAAGACCTAATCACTACTTCAAAACACAAGTCCTACATCTTTATCGGCAATTTTGTTCTTAATCGTTGCCAAAAATTCTTCAACTGCAATCGTTTTGTTCTGTTTTACGCCTTGCGCCCTAAGATTTACCGTATTCGATTGGGCTTCTTTTGGGCCAACTACCAACATGCAAGGAACTTTCTGGCTATGAGCTTTGGCAATCTTCGCATTTATCTTTTCGTCAGACAAGTCGCAGATGGAGCGTAGCTTGGAATGTTTCAACCTGTCGTGAATCTTTTTGGCGTAGTCATTAGTTTTCTCACTTATTGGAAGAACTCTCACATGCTCTGGGGACAGCCATAAAGGTAAGTTGCCGCCATAGTGCTCAATAAGAATTCCAATAAACCGCTCGAATGAACCCAGGACCGCCCTGTGAATCATAACAGGCGTCTTCTCGGTGTTGTCCTCATCGGTGTATACAAGGCCGAAACGCTCGGGCATAGAGAAGTCAAGCTGAATAGTGCCAAGCTGCCATGATCTTTTTAGACAATCTCTTACATGAAAATCTATTTTGGGGCCGTAAAATGCGCCATCTCCAGGATTGACTTTGTATTCTATCTCTTTACGCCTGAGGGCATTTTCAAGAGCGCTCGTGGCGATTCTCCAGATTTCATCCGAACCTATGTGCTTTTCGGGCTTGGTCGATAGCTCGATGCGGTAATCTTCAAAACCGAAAGCCTTGTACGTCTCAATGGTAAGATCGATAACGCCGATTATTTCGTCCTCAATTTGTGCTGGCGTACAGAAGATATGTGCGTCATCCTGGGTGAACTGTCTGACTCGAAACAGGCCGTGCATCACGCCACTTGCTTCGTGCCGATGAACAAGGCCAAGCTCAGCGACACGCATAGGAAATTCGCGATACGAATGCTGCCGCGCCTTGTAAACAAGACAACCGCCCGGACAGTTCATCGGCTTTATTGCATAGTTGGCGTTGTCGAAGCTTGTAAAGTACATATTCTCTTTATAATTATCCCAATGGCCACTTCTGTGCCAAAGCCGCTCGTTCAGAATGATAGGCGTTTTGACCTCCACGTAACCGTACTTATCGTGGAGGCTTGCCCAGAAGTTCACAATTTCATTCCAGATAACCATCCCTTTGGGGTGAATGAAAGCAAAACCCGGCCCAGCTTCATTGAAACTAAACAGATCCAGTTGTTTGCCCAGTATCCGGTGATCGCGCCTTTTCGCTTCTTCGAGCCTCTGGAGATACTCATCGAGTTCTTTCTGGGTCGGCCAGGCGGTGCCATAAACTCGCTGAAGCATCTTCTGAGTCGGGTCACCATGCCAGTAAGCCCCGGCAACCGACATTATCTTAAAGCTGCCACACTTTCCTGTGCTGGGTATATGCGGTCCGCGACAGAGGTCCTCAAAACCATCACCGTGGGAATAAAAGCTGATAACATCACCGTCGGCGCGATTGATGTTGTCCGTCTTGTATTTGTCGTCCGAGAGTTTTTGCAGGGCTTCTTCTTCGCTCATCTCGCTGCGAACAAACGGCTTATCGTCCTTAATGATATCGCGCATTTTCTCTTCGATGCGCTGGAAATCAGCCGGTCGGATAGGCTCATCAAGATCAATGTCGTAGTAGAACCCATCCTCGACGGTTGGGCCGTAGACTAACTTTGCAGCAGGCCAAATGGCACAAATCGCCTCGGCCATTATATGGGAACAGCTATGCCGCATTACCTGTAGGCCTTCTTCATCTTTGAGGGTCAAGATTTGTACCTGGGAATCTGAGGTAATAGGTGTGGACAAATCCAGCAACTGGCCATCGATCTTTACCGCCACTGCATCTTTCGCAAGGGCCTGTCCCATCTGCCCCGCCAACTGTTTTGCGGTCGTTCCCTCAGTAATAATAATCTTACTGCCGTTAGGCTGTGTTACTTGTACCATACGCCCTTTCTATATCGCAAGTCTTTTATAAAGTCTTAATATAACCACTGTAGAAGAATTGTCAAGAATTTGTGCCTTTTAATCCTCGCGATGACTATTTTTGA
>CAYSPM010000012.1:0-11563 GCA_964432925.1 uncultured Pirellulales bacterium
CTTGTTAGCCAGATACCATCGGTAATAATCTCCGTTAGTTCGGGCTTTCTGGTGACGAAGATATCTTCGAGCCGCAGTGTAGGTCAGGATCTCTCAAAGCAGTTTCTCAGAAGCAGTCAGCCGTTGATGATGGCGGCCATCATCATCGCATCAATGGCGTTTGTTCCCGGTCTGCCTAAGGTGCAATTCTTACTCCTGGGTGCCGGCACTGCGCTACTTGGCAGACTCGCAGCGAAATCCGAAAAGAAACCTCAAAAACCAGCTCAAACCACATTAACGAAAGCCGAACAAGAACCTGTTGAGCAACTTCTCGATATCGACAGAATTTCCGTGCACGTAGGCGTGAGACTTATCAGCTTGGTTGACCCTCGAAAAAGCAATAGCATCTTCGAGCGTATAGGTGCTCTTCGTAGAAGCTTTGCACAACAGCTTGGCATCATTATCCCGTTGGTTCGTTTGCGAGATGATATCAATCTCGAACAAAATGCTTACGAGATTAGACTCTCGGAAATACCGATAGCAGAGGGTCAAATAGAGCCGGATATGTATCTGGCTATGGATCCCGGAACGGTGCAGAAGAAAGTAAAGGGTATAAAAACCAAAGAACCAGTATATGGGCTGCCAGCCTTGTGGATTACACCGCAGAATAAAGAGAACGCTGAGGTAAACGGATATACCGTTATAGATCCTGGGTCTGTTTTCATAACACATCTGTCCGAGACATTGAGGAAACATGCTGATGAACTGCTGACTCGTGAGGATGTGCAGCTTCTAATCGATCGGCTTCGCAAGAACCAGCCGTCTTTAGTTGGAGAACTGGTTGGGGCTGACAACGAAGTATCTGTTGGACTGCTTCAACGTGTGCTAAAGAGCCTGTTGAGAGATCGAATACCAATTCGGGAGTTGACTACGATACTTGAATCATTGGCTGAGCACACCCCAAAGACTAAGAACGCGACGACCCTGACAGAACTGGTCAGGAAATCCCTAAGCAGGACCATAACCGAGCAGTACAAGGACGAGGCTGGTAAGATTACAGCGATAACTTTTGACCCGGCATTTGAACATCAGTTGACATCGGCTCTGAAGCAGGAAAGCGGAGAGCTGAAGCTAACTCTGCCTGCTGAATTTGCTATGGAGACCAGCAGAACAATCGCTCAGGCTTGGAAGGCAGCGATGGATGCGGGCAAAGACAAGGTCGTCTTGCTGTGTGATTCAAGGCTGCGCTGGCCCTTGACTGGAATGTTATCAAGAACAATCAAGTTATTGCCCGTAATAGCTTATGACGAGATTGTGCTTGGAACAGATGTGGAGCCGATTGAGACTATCTCCATTCGGGAGACTGAACCCCAAGTGAATCCCGGACAGCAACAGCCAGCCGTGGCGTTAAAAGGAGTAGCTCAGCCAGTAACGTAAACTGTGCCTCTTATCAGAGTGGTTACGACGAGAACGATGATTGTAGTGCTTGTTCATCGTTCATAGTTCATTGTTGGTTTATCTATGGACTACGAACATAGTGCTATGAACTAATCAGGAGTATTGCAATATGCCGTTAAATGCTCGATCCATCGGGGTTAGCGTCGCTGTGATATGTTTTTTCAGCTTGAGCTTTGTCAGTTGGCTTAGCGGACTTTCGCCCTTTGTCTGTTGTAAAAGAGCTTTTATAGGTGCGCTGATAGCATATTTCGCAGCCGGCTTATCTACGAAAGCGGTGAACGCTATTTTGACTAACGCAATGATCATGAGTCGGATGAATCGGCACAAGGATAGTGTTGGTGACAGTAGAAACTAAACATATTTCTGAGGTTTCCTGTGAATCAGGGCCTGGCCAGCAGCTTGTCACAGACAGCCAGGAACATCTCAAGGCCGTTGCGCTTCGTACGTATTCAGGCCAGAAATGTCAGGTACTCGACAAGGAGCAGATAATTCAATTACTGCCTATGGTTCGCAAGATAGCTCAGCGTGCGGCAACATATCTAAGGCCGCCATTATCGTTCGAAGATCTGGTATCAGCAGGTACGATCGGATTGCTCAAAGCTGCCCGTGATTATGACGCTTCCCATCATGCTGAGTTCAAAACGTATGCTTATATCAGAGTCAAAGGTGCTATTCTTGATGAATTGAGGGGTCTATCACTGCTTCCCGTAAATCTCAACAAACAGGTCCAAAATGCTCTTGAGCTAAGTCGGAAGATCACCGAGCGAACGGGCAGGGCACCTGCCGATGAGCAGTTGGCTGAAAAACTTGGGATACCGGTAGAGGAACTTTATGAATTGTTCGAAAATGCCCGTGTCCAGCATTTTATCTCAATTGACCACGATGGGCAAGAAAGACCTGCACTGCGTGATTTTTTGCCGGCAACTGGCACTCTTACTCCTGATAGCCAAATTCAACAAGATGAACTCGTAGCCAAACTTACTGAGGCCATACAGCAGTTGGAACCGAGCCGACGGCAGATCATTCTGTTTTACTACCAGCATGACCTAACGATGAAGCAGATAGCTGAAATCATGAATATTACTGAGTCGCGTGTCAGTCAATTGCATGCAAGTGCTCTTTTCAACTTATCAGTGAGATTAAGGCAGTGGAAAGATGGCGGATAATGATTACAATGCAATAAAGCCCGTAGATAGTCTGCACAATGTTACAGGCTTAAGCCCCGTAAAGCAGCGACACGAGCGAAGGCGTCGCCAGAACTTGCACTCACAGCACGAGAAACAGCCCGAGGAAGAATCGGCAGAATCACCTGACAGCCAGAACCCGGATGAAGAGGTTGCTGGCAACGGCAATGAAAATGATAAACATTCTATTGATTATCGTGCGTGAGTGTATATTTCTGTTTGGATAACAGCATTGAAAGGCTAAAATAAGCGATGCGCAAAACAGCAGGACATATTCTTAGAAGCGATGAGGTCAGGCTCGAAGGCCAGCTAAACCTAAGTGTGTTACCATCTGAGCCAAGACGTACAAGTGCCGCCACGAATGCAGGTGCTCAGAGGGCAAGCATTGTTCAGAGACACCCTGAATTTGCCGTTATTGAAATAACCTGCTCATGTGGCGCAACAATGTATTTGAGGTGCGATTATTCTAAAGAAAGTTCTTCTGCTGAGGATTCAAATCCGGTTTCGCGGTAGATATAAAAGAGATGGCAACTATCCTTAGCACTTAAGCGTAAGTTTGGCAGTGTAATCATGTACGTAGATCAGAGAAGTCATTTTGGAGAAAGACAAAATGCAGATTAGCCCAAAAAACATCTTTCTGCTATTGCCCATGCTTACTCTCTTGAGTTTTGGCTGCGCAGCTCCACCTGGACGGGTGGACGTAATACTTCCATCCGACGGAGGTAATCAACAAAGTGACGCGGTAGCGAAGAGATTTCAAGAGTCGTCCTCACAAGGTCGAACCGCGGTGGAGTCTGCTATAGAATTGTCGGAGAAATACGCCAGACTTTCTGAACAGGCCTCGCAGCTTCGCGAAAAAAACAAGGACCTTATCAATGAAAACGCGATGCTTAAAAAGCAAGCTGCCTCGCTTGAGGCCGAGTTGAAGCAAACGCAAAAAGAGTTAACTGAGGCAAATGACCTCCTGATCAAAATGCTGACGGAATTGAACAATTGGAAAACTAATATTTTGGGTTTTCGAAATGAGATGAGGGAAGCTGAGAAGGCGCAGCTCGAAGCGCTATTGAAGTTACTTGAAATCCTTGGCGGTGAGATCGAAGCTGAAGCCGTCCAATACCAGGATACGGCTCCGAATGATGTGCTGCCGGACCAATCAGAACAACATGAAGTCCCAACAACTCCGAACTTGAGTGAACCAAATGAATAACTTGGCAATAACAAAATACCACCATCAGTGCGCAACATACACGAACGGACCTGAGGCAATCTCCATAGGCATCTGTCATTGTGCATGTGGGCTTGGCCATCCTGCGCAGCATGGCTTACACCACTTACGGGGGTTGCTTGTTGTAATGTTTGTACTTTTCCTATCAGGCTGCAGGCTTTACAGGGAGAACGGTCCGATGGGAGGGGCCTATTATATCAATCCGGACAAGGATATACGCAGCATTGGCAGAGTGGCTATGATTGAGTTGGAGAATGAGTCGAGCTATCCGCAGATTTCAACAGATGTTACGGAAGCATTGTTCTTGGCACTGCAGAAGAAGCAAATGTTCGGATTGACGGTTGTGACTCAGGACGACCCATCGTGGCGAGGTCTACACTCGGAGTTGGATTCAACACCTACATTAAAACAGTTATTGGCAATTCGCGAGATGCTAAAGTGTGATGCGGTGCTTGTGGGTACTGTCACCGAATATCAACCATACCCACGAATGGCAATTGGCGTCCGCCTGAAGCTTTTGGACTTGAATGATGGGCAAATATTGTGGGCTCTTGAGCAAGTCTGGGACAGTGCTGACAGGGCTACTGAGACTCGTATTAAGAGGTATTTTCAGTCGCAGATGAGATCTGGTTTTGCCCCTTTGCGAGAAGAGTTGGTTGTAATGAGCTCGTTAAAATTTATCAAGTTCGTCGCGTACGAGGTGGCAGAGACACTAAATCCCCGACGGCAAGATGAGCGAGCGAAGTATTTTCGCAACCGATCTTGATATAAATAGCGTGCAAAATTTTACAAAAAGGTCTAAAGTTTTCTTAGAAATTTGCGAAAAAAATATGAATTGTAGACCTTGCAGGGATGAAGTAATGATAGATAACATAGAAAGCACCAGAACCCAAGACATTTCAAACAATTCACCGATCAGGCAATCTGATTCTGCTAAAATCCCTTTGGGCGGTGATATCGATGTATCCTTGCAGGTCAGCTATGCGTATATCATTAACAGGGCTACTCAAATCCCCCAAACTGACAATAATGCCGTCCAAGAAGCTCGCGATCTCTTAAAATCTGGCCGGCTCGAAAATGAAGCCAGCACCCGAGCTGCCGCAGAGAACATAGTAAAGCTCGGTATATAGAGAAACAAAGGCAAAATCGACTATGTAGCGCTACTGATTATACTGGGCGGCAACCGGTCTTGATGAGCTTTACAAGCTCGGTGAGCACATTATGAACGCGGAGCAAGCGAGAGATTAGCTACACCTCGCCGCATTGGTTTAGGACTTTAGGGCATGCGTCCGACAAACACGGTCAAACCGCTTGGCACAGAAAAAAAACCGGACACATCAATCGTAGGAAAATTCAAGGAACTCTGGAAATACTATTTTCTGCAGACTCTTCTGGCCACTGTTGTGCTCGCTGTTCTGGTGTTTTTGCTCGGTAAGGAAAAAACCGTATTGATCAGCACGATGGGCGCGACTACTTTTATCGTATTTGCAATGCCTACTACCATCTCGGCACAGACAAGAAACGTAGTAGGCGGCCATATCGTAGGCCTTGCCTCCGGAGCGATATTTTATTTCGCTGGTTTTCCGTATATACTGGGATATCCCCTTGCAGTTGGATTAGCCATTTTCCTCATGGTAGCTCTCGATTTTGAACATCCGCCGGCCGCAGGCACAGCTTTAGCTGTTGTGATTAATGAGGTTTCCTGCGATGCTTTCATCACAATAATGTTAAGCGCAGTTGTGCTTTCCCAATGCAGGTACTTCCTCAGAAATCATTTAAAGGACTTGATTTGAGTGACGACTACATTACGCAAGTTGACAAAGGCCAGAGCTAAGCATCAAACGTAGAAGTCGAGAATTCTTCCGGCAGGGCTCTTGTGGATACACTTTGTTGACCTGTCGAACTGGCTGAAAAGACCAGCTTGATTGCTGCTACGCCTGACATGGAATCCCGCAGAAATAGCGTCCTCGTTGCTTTTGCTATTGTCAGGTATCCGAGTTGCGGCCAAACTTAAACAGCCGTTGCTGACAAGAGGAACAGATTTGATAACTCTACAAGAGATTCGTTTCGTCACTTGGCTAACCCCCAATTAAACTCATGTTACCAGATTCAAGCCGCCAAGTCAAGCAAATTCATGAATTGAAAAGCGAGTAAGTGAGATGTTTTCCGGTTTTTATGCGAACCTTGTTTTGCATGACTATATTATAGGACGATTAGCAGCTTTCTTGTTGATGTAGTTTAGCTCCGTCGGTACAATTCTATAAGCGCGTATTGAAGCACGACTACAGTGAGCCTTTGATGTAGGATCATTACGCAGAGGGGTTGCCGATGCAGATAATCGTGAAATGCCCTCGTTGCAGCAGCAACTGGATATTGGATGGTTGTGCGGTTGACAGAAGGATAAAATGCAAGAAGTGCGGCAGACTATTCAAGGTTCCTAATTTTGATGAAGTGCCGAAAGCAGTCAGAGTGGTAAGACGGGCAAAGGGCACTATATATGTGGATCAGACCGGCAAGACTTACGGCTGACGCTGCGATGGTAGCTCTTTGGCGGCTTTCTGGTTAGGGACTTTTGGTTGTGTTTTTTCTACAGGGGGGTTGTACGGTTTCTTAATGTCAAGTGCGTTTTCGATCCTGCCTATCCTGACCGCAAGATTCGTAAGTTTTTCATCGATTGCATCCAGTTTCTTTGCAACTTCCTGAAGATCGGTGCCTACCCTGAACAGATTTCGTTCGGTTAAATCCATGTAGCGGTCCATTAAACGTTCGTAGGCATCTATTGCTCGACCTGCATCGGTTCTGTGTTCGGGTATGGTAACCTCGGGTCGAACTTCATAAGTTCTTTGACCGCCCTGAATCGATGTTGACAGCCATATCACCGATAGACAGCATACCGCTACAGCTACAACTACCAACGACTTTTTGGTTACTCTCATTTCGTAGTCTCCTCTTTTTTAATCGCAATTCGGGATTTCATCTTGATAAGCCTAAGGCTTATTGATTTATCGGCAGAAACACACATTTGATAACGCTGATTTACAAAAAACAGGCTGGTTGCTAAGAGCCTTAAGCTCTCTTACGCAGGCTGAGGGCCGGTAATAATTCCGTGTGAACCACTGAGCATGAGTTTAACAAGTGAATCGTCAGGGATGATATTGGCAGTTCCATGGTACGGCACTATCAATTAAAATCAGGTTCCGGCACAATTGGCTGCCATTGTATCTTGGCGGCACCGAGAAGGGTACCGGTCGCATAGGCCAAATCGATCAGCGCTATCTGATACTCGGCCAGCGCCAAGATTTCGGCACTTTGGGCGTCGGCAAATGTGGTTTGGGCCTCAAGTACATCGGTGGACGTCCTGAGGCCAAGTTCGAATTGCCGCCTCTCGGCTTCGAACAGACGTCCGTCAAGAATCGATCGTTGTCTGCTTGCCAGGATTCGCTGCCAATTAGCCTCGACCTGGTCTACGGCATTGAGTACTTCAAGTTCGATAAGTGCCTTGCGGTTATCGCGGTTGGCCAGGCGCTGACGGCGTTGATAGAATGCCTGATGCAATCGACTTTGGCCTGCTTCGTTTCCCAAGGGCACGAGCAATTGCAGCCCAGCTCGATGGTCCGCAAACGTATTGTCAAAAAGTAAATCGTATGCATCAGCCCTCGTTGCACCCAGGCCATTTATGTTGTATGTATAATCCAGTGTCACTAAGGGAAGTGCCTGATTGCGAAAATAGTCAACTGTTGTTGCATCCTGAGCAATTTGAAGTTCCAGCTCGAGCATCTCTGCACGATTTTCTACGGCTGACTCAATTAGCTGGTCTTTGCGCAGTTCATAGCGAATGGGGTCGGGTTCTGTGAGGGGTATAAGCATGGTGGGCGTTTGCATTTCCAGGCCGGTCTTGTTGACTACTCGTTTGAGCTCACGCTCTCTGTCGCGGAGATTATTTTCGGCTACGATGATAGCCTCGAGCTGCTGTGCAACTCCGGCCTCAGCGCGAATCACCTCCACGGGTGCTCTTTGGCCTGATTTGACGAAACGTTGAGCCTGCTCGAGTTGGGTTTGGGCCAGGTCATATTGTTTTTGTCTCACATCCAGCTCTCTTCTGGCAACATACAGGCGCCAGTATACACGGTCCAGAGCTGCGATCACCCGTATCACTTCGAGTTTTGTGCGCGCGTCAGTTATCTGTCGTTCGAGGCCGGCGAGACGGATGCTATATGTATTGGCTCGCTTTCCGGCACCTTGCAGGAGCGGCTGACTGATTGAAAGCGCGAGGTTCGGATTGAAATAAGGATTGAAAACGGCGCCAAAGGCATCGGTCTTGATACGGCGGTCAGCTATGTCAAAGGTGACTGTTCCACCGGTTCGCAAAGGCACCTGCAGGCCAAGGTCTGTCTGAAGATACTTTCTTTCTGTGCCCCAGATCATATCGTATTCCGAGGCGATTGGAGTTTCAGTCTTGTTATAAGAAAAATTTGTCGAGAATACAGCCTCGAACTTAGCTTCTTCTTCGTTGACCCTTTCAGCGGCGATGGCAGGGCTTATCAATTGAGCTTTAAGCTCGAGATTGTTCTGAAGCGCAAAGGCGCGACATTGCTCCAGCGTAAGCTCGAGTTTCTCTGGGGGCACCTCGTTGACTTCGGGCGCAACAGGTTCGGCAGTTTTAGCTTTTTTTAGCTTTAGAGTTTCTACCGTCTGGAATTTTTCCTGCTCTACCGGGAAGTCGTAGAAATCTTCGTCACCGGGAAATAAATCACATCCTGTTGACAAGATGAATACGCACCCTATAAGAATCGTCAAGCACAAAACTTTTGAAGAAATTCGCTCATTCATGTCTAAGGGCCTCAATAGGATCAAGTCTAGCAGCCTTTACGGCTGGGAACACTCCAAAAAATATGCCTACGGAAGCAGCAAAGCCAAATGAAAGCATTATCGCCCACACAGGGATATGCGCCATATCGAGACTGGCGTGAGGGATGTTAGCAATCAGAGCCGTAAGCATTTGCCCGACGCCGGCGCCTATCAACCCGCCGAACAGGCACAGCACGACCGACTCCACCAAAAACTGCAAGAGGATAGCCGAGGACCGTGCCCCCACGGCCTTGCGAAGGCCGATTTCTCGGGTTCGTTCTGAAACCGATACCAGCATGATGTTCATAATTCCTACGCCGCCGACCAGCAAGGAGATGCCCACCACGCCGCCGGCGACAGCAGTGATGGCCAGGGCCATCTTGTTGAACGTCTTGAGATACTCCTCAACCACCTCCATGCGGAAGGTGTCCGGATCGCCCGGTTCCAGGCGACGGGCCTGTCGCAGAAAAAACCGCAGTTCCGCTTTGGCTTCTTCGGAAAGCTCTGGTTTGCGACAACTCGCGATCACATAGATCCAGGGATTCCATAGCTTCCAGGCGGTAGGAAAGGGAATGAAGATCTCTTCGGAAGAGCTCATCCCGCCAAACATCGACGACTCCACATGCTTCTCTACAACTCCGACAATCCTGAAACTGCGGCGGCCCACGACAATCCGTTTGCCGACGCAGTTGCGCTCGAGCCTTAGTTCATCGCGCACCGTAGGGCTAATAAGGCAGACCTGCCAGCCATTCTCCTCATCCGTCAGAGTGAACGGCCTCCCCATGATCACGGAGCGATTCTCGATCTGGTGCCATGCGGGATTGATGCCGTATACGCGGGCTCCGTCGATGCTATGAACGCCATAATGAATCGTCTGGGTCCTGTCCGTCATCAGGGTATAATCCTCAATGGATGGACAAAACTCCAGGAGTCCTTCAAACTGCTCCGGTCGGAAACGGATGATCCGCCAAGAGGCGTTCTTGAACCGTCCCTGCCGGGGCCAGTGGGGGATGATAAAGATCTTGTTCGTGCCGAGGGACTCAAAATCACGCAGTACCTTTGCCCTTAGACCGGTCAAGGCAGCAATCACCGATGTGACAGAGGCCACCCCAATTACGATGCCAATCGTCGTTAGTATAGACCTGGTCTTGTTTGTCCAGATTTGACCCAGCGCAAGAAACACACTTTGGTAAAAAAGCCGGAGAAAAGCCGTAAGCATCCGTATCAAAGCTATCATGGCACCTCCTGCCGCGGGTCATTTTTTATTGCGGCTTTATATGCCGGGTCCTGATCTCTTGGCAGGTCACTGTAAATCCGCCCATCTTTGAGGCGAATTACTCGCTTGGCATGACGTGCTATGTGTTCTTCGTGCGTTACTATAACAATCGTCTGCCCTTCCCGATGAATTTGATCAAACAGCTTCATGATACTCTCGCTTGTTTTGCTGTCGAGATTACCGGTCGGTTCGTCCGCCAGCATGATACTGGGATTACAAACAAGGGCTCGGGCGATAGCCACTCGTTGTTTTTCACCACCTGAAAGCTGATTTGGCCTATGTTTTATCCGGTCTGCCAGCCCAACTCGCTCAAGCGCGCTTCTGGCACGTTTACGCCGAGACCACCAGCCATTTCGTGAATAAATCAACGGCATCTCAACATTCTTAAGCGCGCTCAACCGCCCCAGCAGCTCAAATGTTTGAAAAACAAATCCGATTCGCTCATTACGTACGCGAGCTAATGATGCGTCACTCATTTTTGTAGTGTCGTGGCCATCCAGCTCGTAGCATCCTGAGGTAGCTCGGTCCAGACAACCAAAGACATTCATCAGCGTACTTTTGCCCGATCCCGATGGTCCCATGACTGCAACGTACTCGTTTTCGCGTAGTTCCAGACTAATTCCATCAAGCGCATGGATACGCTCCACGCCCACCTTGTAGATGCGTGTGACATTCAGGAGCCGGATTATCAGCCTATCACTCTTTTCCATTATCGTTCACATCGGTTATTTCATTGGCGTCGGTCTTCTTAGCGTCCTGCTCGGCTTTAGCCTCGCGTTCATCCTTAACGAGTTGATCATGCTTGAGTTTTTCGAGCTCCTTATAGGGCCCTACAATGACTTTCTCCTCCTCCTTGACACCAGCTTCGATAATCGTGTGCGTCGGGTTACTTGGCCCGATCTTGACCGGGGTGATAACGGCCTTGCCGTCGTTGTAGCAAAAGACAACCGTAGCAAATGTCTTGGTCTTTTCTTCCTCGCTAAGCTTATCTCTAATCTCAACTGGCAATTCATCGACCTTCCGCCCCAGGACCGCCTGGCTCGGCAGGATCAGGATGTCCTTGTGGTTGGCTACTTCAATATCCACGTCCGCCGTCATACCCGTGAATATCTGCTCGCCCGGTTCGGTCAGTGATATCTCCGTTTTGTAGTACTTCGATCCCTGATCCCCTCGTTCGTGACTGAGCGCAATCGTCTGCACGGTTCCAGGAAAAACCTTATCTGGCCATGCCTGGATATGCACCTGGGCGGTCTGTCCGACCTTGAGCTTGCCTACGTCCGACTCATCCACCTGAGCGACGACCAGCATCTTAGAGAGGTCACCAACCTCCATAACCACTGTGCCGGGGTTATTCATCGTTCCGGTCATAACAAGCTCGCCGACCTCGGCGTTTATTCGAGTGATGATACCATCAATGGGAGAGGTGATAGTGGTATAGCTAAGAGCCTCTTTTGCCTGGTCAATTCTGGCGTCTGCAGCTTCGAGGTTGTGCTTCAGTACCTGCAAATTTAGCTCAGCGGCTTGCAAAGTGTGCTGTGATGCTTCATATTGGGCTGTGAGTTCATCGACCTTGAGCTTGGTCTGGTCGAAAGT
>CAYSPM010000012.1:11663-16846 GCA_964432925.1 uncultured Pirellulales bacterium
GTCTTGGGTTCAATCTCTCCGGGGGCACTTACGATCTCTACCAATTCGCCAATCTGAGCGTGCTCAACGCGGACTATTGTGGGTTTGCGCGAGGTAGCCGTCCTTCTAACACATGTACCCACTACACCCCAGACCACTAAGATCAGAACAATGACAACTATTGCAATGCGAGATTTCTTCACTTTTATACCTTTCCAAATCCCAGGTTCGGATCAGAAGTTCTTTAATAATTGACGGCCCATTGTAACATATATGCGCCCGAATTGATAATTACTCATGACAGAACCGAGAAAAACGCCTACTTCAGGAACGGCTTGATAGTATAAGCCGCATGAACATCGATAATTTTGGCAGTCCGCAGGACGCCTTCCGGCGCAGCTCAGCTTTAATTTCGTGTTACAAATACCAACAGGTTTCAATACTTCAGACTCCCTCCCAACTTAAAGACGCAGACGATACCGGATGCGCTTAAGAATTAAAAAAGATAAATAAAAATTTAGCAAAAGTCGACTAATAATTTGATTTTGAGGTTATTTGGCCCCTAGAAGTATGGGAATTATCCACAATAGTGAGGTCAGACGTGACATAGCAACCCTGATTAGCTCGGTAGCTGCAGGCCTATCAATAGCCGATCGCCGATTTTGAGAGTTTTTGGGAACCCTGTCGGATATTGCAGGCTTGGTAAGTGAAGATTCCAGCGAAACTGAACACGATTCAAAATCCAGATAGCTTGTATCTGTAAGCTGAATCGGTTATTTTAATACATAGAAAATGCAGAAATGCAGGATAGAACAAATAATGCAAGCGCTTAAAAGAATGGAGTGTGCGTCAATGTTGTGCATGTTGGCTTTGGTTGCTGTAGGTAGAGCAATCGACGCCGAGCAAGTAGAACAGAGTGCTCCACGAGGCACAGTACCCACTGAAGAAGGGACATTGGATCTGGAACAGATCCCTTACAAGATTATCTATGAGACATACCGCCGCACTCAAGGCAGAGAAAACTGGGAATTGTATATGGTAAGTGCAAACGGCTCCGATCCCATAAATCTGACCAATACCTCTAAGGTTAACGAGATGTATCCCCATGTTTCACCCGATGGCACGAAGATATGTTTTGTCGTTGATGAAGGAATAGGAAGAAGCAAAGTTCGAAGTGCCTATTACATGAACATCGATGGTACGCAACGTGTTAAGGTCGCGCGCAATGCTAGACAGCCTTGCTGGAGTTTCGACAGCCAAAGCATTGCGTACTTGAAAGGAGAATACGATCGTTATACTACGCGCGAATACGCGACAAATAGACTTGTGATTTATGATGTACAGACCGGCCTGCACAGACAGCACCCAAATAAAACTCTGCAACATATTTATGCTATTTGTTGGTCGCCCCGTGGCAAATGGTTCCTAGCGGCTGTTCATGGTGGTATGGGATTTAGTGACACTATCTTAGCCTTCGAAGGCAACGGAACGAGGTTGTTTGATCTGGGTGTATACGGCGTGAAGGGGTGCAGACCAGACCTGAGCCGGGACGGTAAAATAATAGTATGGGGCGAAACTGACTGGAATTTGTGTGTCGCCGATATTGACTTAGAGTCTGATGAACCCGATGTGAACGATGTCCGTGATATTGTCAGATGCCAGCGCCAATATAAGGTCTACCATGTTGATATCTCCCCCGATGGACGTCATATCGCTTTTAGCTATGGCCCCCATAAGGGCGGACAACAGGTCGGCGGCAAGGCGAAGGGCTGGAATATTTGTGTCGGAGATCTTCAGGGAAACTGGGTACAAATCACCACAGATGGGAACCACAATAAAGAACCAGACTGGGTGCCGATGCAAAGTACGCAGCGTTAAGCTCGCCGCTAAAGCAAACATTAATGTTGTGTATCGCTGACAATTGGTTAATTAGTTACCAATCACCAATTACCATTTACCAATGGAAGAACCGGTTGCAGGAAGCAGACGAATGGGCCGGCAATATGTTCAAACGGCATCGGTTGTTTTTTTCCTGATGCTGTTTTTTACGATCGGCTGCCGTAGTGAGAAAGAGGCTGGTGCTGCACCGGATGTTGTGCAGACAGAAAGCGGCATCGAAATGATTGTCATCCCTGCCGGCTGGTTTGAAATGGGAAGCAAAAACGGCGAGCCAGACGAAGCCCCAGTGCATAAAATTTGGGTTAGTTCGTTCTGGATGGACAAATTCGAAGTGACTCAGCAGCAGTTCACAAAGTTACAATTGTCGGATCCGTCCCACTTCAAGAATCCCAAGAATCCGGTCGACCAGGCTAACTGGACCGATGCCGCCATTTACTGCAATGAAAGGTCGCTGGCTGAAGGTCTTGAGCCTTGCTACGATGAAGAAACCTGGCAATGCAACTTCAAGGCAAATGGATACAGACTCCCCACGGAAGCGGAGTGGGAATATGCCTGTCGTGTGGGGACAAAAACAAATTATAGCTTCGGCAACGATGTGCAGCAACTCAAAGATTATGCCTGGTTCACGAAAAATTCGTCGGGAACGACGCATCCTGTTGGTCAAAAAAAGCCGAATCCGTGGGGGCTTTATGACATGTACGGCAATGTTGCTGAGTGGTGCAATGATGCCTACGCCGAGGATTATTACAAACACAGCCCAGAGCGCAATCCCAAAGGCCCAGAAGATGGGCTGGAAAGAGTCGTGCGTGGTGGTACTTGGAATTCCATCGCCGATAGTTGTCGATCATCCTATCGGGCGAGTGACCCATCTATTGATGACACTTGTTTGGCAAGCGATGCTATCGGCTTTCGTTGTGTGAGGAATGCTCCTGACAGTACAAGAGGTGAGAATAAAATGGACAAGAACAAACCTTCAGAAGGCAAATCTAAAACAGGTTTCGTCTATCACGATATATACCTTGAGCACGAGACAACGCCTGGGCATCCGGAGACAGCCGATAGATTGGTAGCTATTATTGATAGACTGAAAGAAGTAGGACTTTATGCAGAACTTATCCGTGTGGTGCCTTCGCCGGTTAAGATGGAGTGGCTCACTAATATCCACACATCAGAATACGTCAAACGGGTTCGGAGAAGTTGTGAAAATGATGCAGGGTATCTCGATTCGCTCGACGTTCCAATATCCGCCAGGTCATACGAAGCGGCGCTGATGGCGGCAGGAGGGGTAATAAAAGCCATTGACTCAATCATGGATGGAAAAATCACCAACGCCTTTTGTGCCGTTCGCCCACCCGGTCATCATGCAATTAAAGATAAGGCCTTGGGATTTTGCATATTCAATAATGTTGCAATCGGTGTCCGGTATGTACAGCAAAAGTATAATCTATCGAAAGTGCTGATTGTAGATTGGGACGTACACCATGGCAACGGTACACAGGCGGCATTTTATGAAGATCCTAATGTGCTCTACTTCAGTGTTCACCGGTATCCTTTTTATCCAGGCACGGGTAGCGAGGCAGAAAAGGGCAGTGGCGCAGGCTTGAATTCGATTATTAACGTGCCGTTGTCGGCTGGCTCCGGCGACGGTGAATATCTACAAGCATTTGAAGAGAAACTCGTGCCGGCAGCCCTTGATTTTTCGCCGGACTTCGTTTTCATTTCTGCTGGTTTTGACGCCCACGAGGACGACCTTCTTGGAGGGATGAAAGTCACAGTAGAAGGATTCTCAGAAATGACCCGCATCGTCAAGACTATTGCGCACCAGTGCTGTCAGGGACGGCTGGTGTCGGTCCTTGAGGGAGGTTATGGGCTGGATGGATTGGCCAATTCTGTTGAAGCTCACGTTTGTGAGTTGATGAAATAAAAGGGCCGCCGATGTTATTTCACACGTGGTCGTTTCTACTTTTTTTTCTAATCTTTTATCCGCTCTATCTGGCGTTGAAAGAAACCAGGTTAAGACTCCCGTTTCTTTTTGCTGCTTCTTATTTTTTCTATGCTTGTTTTAGTCCCTTGTACCTTGTTCTTATTACGTATTCGACGCTGATTGACTACACAGCAGTTGCACGCATGGAGAAAAGCGGGCATAAAAAAATTTGGCTTGCAGTAAGTATCGTGAATAGTCTTTGTCTTTTGGGCTTCTTCAAATACGCAGGTTTCGTCGCTGACAATTTAAGTTATCTTTTGTCAACCCTGGGCCTATCATATAGATTTCCAGAACCAGGGATTTTACTGCCGATCGGCATATCATTCTATGTTCTTCAGTCACTGGGCTACGTGGTCGACCACTATCGGGGAAATATTGAAAGAGAAAAGAGCTTTTTAAGATATGCGACGTTCGTATCATTTTTCCCCAGGCTGGTTGCCGGGCCCATCGAAAGAGCCAAGAATCTGCTTCCACAGTTGCGCGAGAACTCTGCGGTATCCCTGGAAGATGTTACCGATGGGGCTTCGCTTTTTGTAACGGGCTTATTTAAGAAGGTAGCTTTAGCGGATTATTTTGCGCTGTACGTCGATAAGGTTTATGCAAATCCCAATCAATTCCAATCGCCGGCATTGATACTTGCGACGTTTCTATTTGCGTGGCAAATCTATTTTGACTTCAGTGGCTACACGGACATGGCTCGCGGGGTAGCAAGGATGATGGGCATTCGACTAACATTAAACTTTAACAATCCGTATCTGGCAACCGGGCTTGGAGATTTCTGGGCCAGATGGCATATAAGCCTTTCCTCATGGTTTAAGGACTATGTTTATATCCCGCTGGGAGGCAACCGAAGAGGCAGGCTCAACACGTACAAAAATATGTTTTTGACCATGGTGATTTCAGGCCTATGGCATGGTGCTGCATGGACGTTCGTTGTCTGGGCTGTTGTGCATGTTCTTGGACGTTTTGCAACACGCGAGCTGGAACGGTCTTTGTTTTATAAAGAAAAGGTGCCGAGATTAGTCAAACAACTGCTAATTTTTCTGTTTGTTATGTTTGCATGGATTTTCTTTCGGGCTGAGAGCATCGGCGATGCCGGGGTGATTATAAAAAGGATTTTCTGCACCGGCTTTACAGATCCGAAGTGCCCTGTTTGGGCGCTAATTTTGATTTTTGCTGCGTGGCTCTATCAATTCATTTACGAATCTATGTTCAGACGTTGGCTGGAATTGGCGGTGGTGCGCATAGGGATTGTTTTATTCATGGTTCTTTACCTTATGATTTGCGCTCCTTCAAGTGAGCGGGCATTTATTTATCTGCA
>CAYSPM010000012.1:16946-30284 GCA_964432925.1 uncultured Pirellulales bacterium
GGCGTCCTTTAGCTCCAATAGCATTCGATTGTCAGGGCGTGAGTGGGTGTTTGTAGGAATTGCTCTGGCGGTATTATTGCATTTTGGGCCTGCGCTCTGGGAGAAGATAGAACCTTTTGAGCGGGGGATTGATTATCGCCTGCCTTACGAATTGAGCAATGACTATTGGTTGTATAGCCGATACTGCCGGTGGGCTTGCCGAAGGTACGATACTATTGTGATAGGTGATTCGGTTGTCTGGGGACACTATGTCCCCAGGGACGCCACATTGTCACATTATCTTAACGACATCGCAGGCCAGGAGCGGTTTGCAAATCTTGGTGTAGATGGCATACATCCGGCAGCATTGGCTGGCTTGATTCGGTACTATGGCCGAGTGATCTCGGATAAGCAGGTCATCCTGCATTTTAATCCGTTGTGGATGAGCTCCAGAAAGCATGACCTGCAGATAGAGAAAGAGTTTCGCTTTAACCATCCGAAGTTAGTAGCACAATTTAGGCCGAGAATTCCCTGCTATACAGAGTCATTTAGTAAAAGATTGTCGGTTGTTGTGCAGCGTTATTCACCATTCTTTATTTGGATTCAGCACCTCAGGCTTGTGTATTTCGATGGTATGGATATTTCAACGTGGACGTTGAAATATCCATATAAGAATCTTTTTGAAGTTATCATTCCAAGAAGGTCTGTGCCCGACGACAACGAAGTGTACGAGCAAGCATCGTGGAAGGAAAAGGGTATAGTGAAAAGAGAGATTCCATGGGTTGAGCCGGGGACATCGTTGCAATGGAGGTTCTTTAAGCAAACGCTAGAGCTTTTACAGGCGAGAGGTAACAGACTATTTGTACTCGTTGGGCCTTTCAACGAATACATGCTACGGGCAGAAAGCAAAGAAAATTATGAGCAGATAAAAACTGAAATTGAAAGCTGGCTGAAGAAAAAGAGGATTGCATATTATATACCTCCAGTTCTACCGAGTGAATTCTATCGTGATGCCAGCCATCCTATTGCCGAGGGATATGAGATGCTTGCAGAAGAGATCATAGAGAACCCGTCATTCAGGTCAAGCATCCGTTGATGGTTCTACAGGGGCTTCGTCCTGGATATAGTCCCTGACTTTGTACCGCGCAGCGAGAGGCACAAACAAAACCGCCGTCACCAACATCGCAATTGCGAAAAACCAGTAGTATTGTGGCCCCGTAAGCTTGGTGGTACCATCTTCATTCTCAATGAACCAATTGACAGCCGCGGTAAATGCGTTACCCAAGGATATTGACAATAGGAAGAGCGCTTGTATGAAGGACTTCATCCTTTTAGGTGCCTGTGTGTATGAGAACTCAAGGCACGTGATGGATACCATTATTTCAGCAGCGGTAAGAATTACATAAGCAAGCCCCTGCCAGCCGATGCTTGGCTTGTACCCAGCGACAATCCGCACTTCAATCCAGGCTGACACGACAAAAGACAGAGCTGTCACAAACAGACCGATTGAGATCTTGCGAAGTGCCGTTAAAGGGTACACTCTGTTTATAGCAGGATAGATCACATAAGAAAACAGAGGAATCATAACCAATATTAAAAAAGGATTTATGGATTGAGGTTGCGCAGGTAGCCAGGTAAATCCTAACCACTTAAGATTCATATTTCCCGCCTGCAATACCCACGCGGACTGCGACTGGTAAAACAGTGAAAAGAACATAGCCACAAACAGATAAAGTACAGATAGCCTTCCAATGGCTTTAAGTCCTTCACCGCTGAAGCTTTCCTTGACAAAGCCGATGCCCGCAGCGGGAATATGCACGAATTTCTTTCGTCCCAGCCAATAGGCGATGGTCGCCAAAATCATTAGCACAGCGGGGACACCGAAGCCGATAAAAGGACCATATTTATCCAACAGCCAGGGACAGAGGAACATAGATATGCAGGCTCCCAGATTAATGGCAAAGTAGAACCATGCATACGCCTTGGATATCAGATGCTCATTTGTTTTTCCGAACTGGTCGCCGACATTAGCAGAGACACAAGGTTTGATTACACCCGAACCGATAGCCATCAGGACCAGACCAGCTCCAAGCCCCATGCGGGTGTGGTCCAATGTCAGGGCCACAAATCCTACACAATACACCAGGCAAAAATATATTATCGTCTTGTATTTAGCCAACCAGATATCTGAGATCAGCGCACCTATAATCGGTAAGAAATATACCGCGGAGTTGAACAGGTGAAACCAGGTTTTAGCCTGCTCATCTGACATAACGTTGAGTGCGCCGCCATCTCGACGCATTAGATAATTGGTCATAAAAATAACCAGAATGGAAGTCATGCCATAAAATGCGAAGCGCTCAGCCGTTTCATTGGAGAGGATATACAGTATGCCCGCAGGCATTTTTTTCGAGGCAAGCGGCGCGGTTAGATATGTGCCTTTAGCCATAACAGTTTATAAGATTTGCTTTTTCTAAGCTAATTGTCATCAACTGTTTTTAAGACTAATAAAACCCTTATTCCTTCTCACGAGTTTTCTAATAATATATTAGGACGAACGGCAGTGCAAAGAAGAAATCTTTCAGTATTTAAAATACTTAGGACTGTATCTTAGCTATTATGATGTGATAGATTTGTTAGTAGAGCCGATTTTGACGAACTGGCTTGATTTCGACATCCACAACTGGTAGTATCTTTCGGCAATAGTGGACCATATTCATAAAATTATGAGGACATCTACAGGCAATATTGGTAGCAAGGCTAAGGCAACTGACACTGTGTCTGTTTAGGAAAGGAGTGCGATAAAATGAAAACTCTCTCAATATTCGCTTCTACGTTGATGTTGATCGTTGTCCTTATTGGTTACGCCCCAAACACAAAGGAGCAGCAGTTGCAGAGTTTTATAAATGCTCATGTGGACAAAATCAAACCAATGGCCAAACAAGCAAATCTTGCCTATTGGGACGCGGCGATCAGCGGCAAGCCGGAGGATTATGATAGAGTAAGCAAACTAACTCTCGAAATTCGCCAGATTTATAGCAATCCTAAAGAGTTTGGATTCTTGAAAGAGATGAAGGAAACCGAACAGATAAAGGAACGGATATTGGCCCGGCAACTGGATTTTCTATACAACGCTTATTTGAGTAATCAGATTGAGCCGGAGCTGCTCAAACAGATTGTTGAACTGAGCACTGAAATTGAAAAGAACTTCAGTACTTTCCGCGGGAAAATTGAAGATAAAGAAGTCACCACCAACGAGATCAAAGAAGTTCTCAAGACCGAGACCTATTCAGAAAAGAGAAAGAAGGCCTGGCTTGCCAGTAAACAAGTTGGCCCCGTGGTCGCCAACGATCTTATCCGGCTGATTAAGCTTCGTAATCAAGCTGCGCGAAAGTTAGGTTTCGATAATTATCACACACTTTCGCTAACCGTAGCCGAGCAAACTGTGGAGGAACTGGATGAGATTTTTGCCGAGCTTTACGAGCTGACCAACAAGCCCTTCGCTGAGCTAAAAGCTGAATTAGATGGTATCCTGGCCGCGAAATACGGTGTCGATGTCGCCGAACTTATGCCGTGGCATTACCATGACCCGTTCTTCCAGGAAACGCCAATGGTCTACGATCTTAATCTGGACGTGTACTACCAGGACAAGGATGTGAAAGAATTAGCAAAGAAATTCTACGCAGGTATCGACCTGCCGACCGACTCAATACTTGCCAGCAGCGATCTATATGAGCGTGAGGGTAAAAACCCACACGCGTTTTGTACAGATATTGACCGGCAGGGTGACGTGCGCATACTCTGTAATCTTAAGAACAACGAGACATGGATGGAGACTATTCTACACGAACTGGGCCATGCCGTTTACGATAAATACCATGATCCTGATGTGCCCTATATTCTAAGGGAGCCGGCTCATATTTTTACTACCGAGGCTATCGCCATGTTCTTCGGCAGGCTAAGTCGTAATCCAGCCTGGATGCAGCAGATGTTGGGCTTGTCAGATGAGCAACGCGCAGAGATTGAGAAAGTTAGCAACAAATATGCACAGCTCAAGCAATTGATTTTTGTTCGCTGGGCTATGGTCATGTATGATTTTGAAAAGGCCCTTTATGCAAATCCGGATCAGGATTTGAATCAGCTCTGGTGGGACATGGTTGAGAAATATCAACTCGTCAAGCAACCGCCGGGCAGGGATGAACCTGACTGGGCCTCAAAGATACATTTTACGATCGCGCCATGTTATTATCACAACTATGTGCTCGGCGAGTTGTTGGCTTCCCAACTGCACCATTATATTGTCAACAACGTTATCAAGCTTGATTCAGACCATGATGTTAGTTACGTTGACCAGAAAAAGGTTGGGCAGTTCCTGACCGAGAAGGTTTTTGAGCCTGGAGCAGTTTATCGTTGGAACAAGATGATCAGCCGGGCAACAGGCGAGTCCCTGACGCCAATGTATTTTGTGCAGCAATTTATCAAATAAATATTTAGCCCCACGTTTTACGTGGGCTTATTGTTCTTTGCGGGTGCATAATGGATTTGCAGGAACAATCTTTCTACACAGAGCTACGTATGCCAACCACTAACCAATTATGGGGGATTTGTTTGACTACAAAGAATAGTTGGGATAGTTTGTTGGTGGAATGGAGAGAATTGTAAAGGTATCCTATGACAGGTGACGTGTTCGATCAATACCTTAAAGAGATAAACAGAGCGTATCTGCAGGGTAACGCAACAGAGCATACACATCGATCGGCGCTGAAGAATCTCGTTGAATCGCTATGTGATAATATAACAGTGACAAACGAGCCAAAACGGCGGACAGACTGTGGGGCGCCAGATATGCTGGTTTCTCGGAGAAAAAGAAATATCGATTTCAGGATCGGCTATATCGAGTGTAAGGATATAGGGACAATTCTTAAACAAGAAGAAAAAACGGAGCAAATAAAGAAACGATATTTACCAAGCCTGCATAATTTTATTCTCACTAACTATATCGAGTTTCGTTGGTACACAAATGGAGAACTTCGATTATCAGGAATATTGGCACGTGAAGGAGAAAGTGGAGCATTTATAGCAACAGAGGCGTCTCAGACTGAAATAGAGGAACTTCTTCGTGGTTTTTTAGAACATGAGCCGGAGAAAATAGCGAGTGCAAAAGAATTGGCAGTGCGTATGGGACACATGGCTCAGATGCTGCGAGATGTTACAAAAAGGACATTCGGTCAAGAGCAAGAAGAGGGGACGCTTCATAGCCAGTTTGAGGCATTCCGAGAGGTACTTATACATAATTTGACGCCAGAGCAGTTCGCGGATATGTACGCACAGACGATATGCTATGGTCTTTTTACGGCTCGGTGCCATATAGAGGATATGACAATATTCGGACCGGACAAATTCGCCGCGTTTCATGGAATGAATGAAAAACCACAGGAGTTCTCGCGAAAAGATGCTGCATATCTTTTGCCAAAGACGAATCCTTTTTTGCGGAAGATGTTCAATCATATTGCAGGTCCTGATCTGGATGACCGGATAGCGTGGTTTGTAGATGATGTGGTTGCTCTTTTACGGCAGGCGGATATGGGGGTGATCTTGAGGGATTTTGCACGGCGAAAAGGACGCAGAGACCCGGTCGTTCATTTCTACGAAACTTTTCTGGCTGAATATGACCCAAAGATGCGAAAAAAACGCGGCGTCTATTATACGCCCGATGAGGTCGTTTCCTATATTGTTAGGAGCATCGATTGGCTTTTAAAGGAAAAGTTTAGCCTGAAGCGCGGATTGGCAGATGAATCGAAAATCCAAGTCGAGGGGAGAGAGACTCATAAGGTATTAATACTTGACCCGGCAGTAGGGACAGGGACATTTTTATTTGAGGTAATTGACCAGGTTTACAGGAAGTTCAAACGGCAGAAAGGGATGTGGTCTGCATACGTTAGAGAACACCTGCTTCCGAGGCTGTTTGGATTTGAACTACAGATGGCTCCGTATGCGGTATGTCATATGAAGCTCGGTTTGCAGTTGGCAGAAACAGGGTACGACTTTGAAAGTGACGAACGCTTGGGTATATATCTTACAAATACGCTTGAGGAGGCTGAAGAAGTTGCCAAGCCTCTTTTTGCTCAATGGTTAAGTGAGGAGGCGAGAGAAGCGAATAAAGTTAAGAAAGATCTTCCAATAATTGTAGTTCTAGGCAATCCACCTTATGCTGGGATTTCAGCGAATCGCGGAGAGTGGATAACTGATCTAATAAAGTCCTATCGGGAGGTGGACGGCCAACCACTTGGCGAGAAAAAGGTTTGGTTGAAAAATGATTATGTGAAGTTCATTCGTTTTGGACAGTGGCGGATCGAACAAACTGGATATGGGATATTAGGATTTATTACTGACCACAGTTATCTTGATAGTCCAACTTTCCGAGGGATGCGGCAAAGCTTAATGAATACTTTCGGAGAGATTTACATATTGAATCTTCACGGTAACAGCAAACGTCAAGAAAAAACACCATCAGGAGATAAGGACGAATGTGTATTTGATATAATGGAGGGGACGGCAATTACGCTCCTTGTTAGAAATGGTGGACATGAAACTCCCAGGGTTTACTACACTGATATTTGGGGGAAACGCGAGGATAAATATCAGATTTTACTTAAAATGGATGCAAAAGAAACAGATTGGATGGAGCTATCACCGTCAGGGCCCTTTTATGAATTTGTTCCAAGTGACGGCAGACTAAAAAGTGAGTATGAAACGTCTCCAAAAGTAACAGAGGTATTTATAGTTGGTTCCAATGGCGTTCAGACTTCGCGTGATACAATGGTCATAGGTTGGTCAAAAGACAAAGTTCTAAGGCGTTTTGAATGGATACGAGATAAAAGGGTAACAGATGAACAAATAAGAAGGAAAATGGAGACAGAAGATCGCGAGTTTTGGAGTTTAGGCGAGGCAAGAAATGCACTGAGGAGAAAAAGCGACTGGAGAAATTGTGTGAAGGAATACCTCTATCGGCCTTTTGACCGCCGTTGGCTCTTTGCATGTGACATATTTGTTCATCGGCTGAGACTAGATGTTATGCAGCATTTCTCAGAGACGAATTTGGGGATATGTGTAGGGCGTGCTGGGGTCGTCCGGAGTGGTGCATGGGACTTGGTATTTTGTACAGATTGGATGTGCGATCATAATATTTTTTATCGCGGTAGCAGCCTCAATTTCCCTTTGTATCTTTATGTGAGCGACAAAGATCAAAAATTTTCTCAAACATCAGAATGGAAAACCGATGAAAACGGTCGTGAGCCGAATCTGTCACCTGAGTTTGTGGAAGAGTTGACCAGGCATGTAAGCTTACAGTTTGTTAGTGATGGTCGTGGAGATTTGAAAAAAACTTTTGGACCAGAGGATGTATTTGCTTATATCTATGGCGTGTTGCATTCGCCGGAGTATCGCACGAGATACGCAGAATTTTTGAAGATAGATTTTCCGCGGATTCCGTGGCCGAAAGATAGGGGGATTTTCCGGGAGGTCTGTAAGGTTGGAGGGCAATTAGTAAAGCTGCATTTAATGGAGGCGGAGATTTTAGAAGATGAGAAGAAGCAACCGAGCTTTCCAAAAGAAGGCAGCCGGATTGTAGAAAAAGGTTATCCAAAATATGTAGCAATGGCTGAAAAACCGGAGAAAGCCAAGGTCTATATCAACAAAGACCAGTACTTTGAGGGAGTTCAGTCTGACGTATGGAAATTTCATATCGGTGGATATCAGGTTTGCGAAAAATGGCTGAAGGATAAGCGCGGCAGAGAGCTATCATATGATGATATTAAACACTATCAGAAGATAATAGTAACATTGACAGAGACGATTAAGTTAATGAATGAGCCTTGCTTAAGGGAGATGTTTCAATAAATTCAAAAAGCACGGTTTAAATGTACAGAATACCTAACGAATCGAATTGGCCTGAGCCATTCGTCAACAAGATAATAAGTGATGATGCGCTAAATATATTGTCAAAGCTACCAAATGAGTGTATAGCCCTTGTTGTTACAAGTCCACCTTATTGGAACGTTGTTAACTATGGCATTAAGGGACAGATAGGACAAACCAGTTATGAACAATATCTTTCCGATCTTTTGCCAATCTGGAAAGAAACTGAGCGAGTCTTGATTCCGAACGGTAAGCTTGCGATAGTAACCCCAATTTTGCCGATTCCTAAGAAAGTCATCAATAAAAGTCATACACGTCACTTGAAGAACATAAATAATGACATCGAGCATTCTATCCTTGAAAACATCCCGAAACTTGAGAGGTTAAGCCTTTATATCTGGCAGAAGCAGACTTCCGTAAAGATGTTTGGAAGCTATCCTTATCCACCTAATATATATGAAGACAACACGATTGAATTTATCAACGTGTATGTGAAGGCTGGTGCTCCGCCGGCTATTCCGAAAGAGGCTAAAGAGAATAGTTTGTTATCACAAGAGGAGTGGCGGAACCTGACTATGCAGGTATGGCCTATATACCCGGAGGATGTACAAAGAGCAGGAGGCCATCCGGCGCCCTTTCCAGTTGTACTGCCTCAAAGGCTTATCATGATGTACACATTCAAGGGCTGTCCCGATGCTGGATTTGAGGGAGATATTGTGCTTGACATGTTCAATGGCACAGGAGCCACGTGCGTTGCAGCCAGAGCTTTAGGGCGCAAATGGATCGGAATCGACCTTCATAGCGGTTATTGCGAGATAGCGCGGAATCGGGTTAAGTATGAGTCTGTGGATCCGCATTGCATGATGTTGGAAAAAGTCAGGGTAAAAGGAGCAGAGAATAGCAAGCAGCTTGATTTATTTACAGATAATTCGATGAAGATAAAACCCATTGTTGATAAAAAAAGAGTAAAAAATAAACATGAGGCAGTATTTTGATGGTGTACAGCAAGATATATGGAAATGCCTAAGGAATTGCAAGAAAAGTCGCTGCCGGAGATAACGGTCAAGGCGGTCGTTTTAGGGGTGGTATTGTCGATAGTGCTGGCAGGTGCAAACGCCTATCTGGGTCTTTTTGCGGGAATGACGGTATCTGCATCAATACCGGCAGCGGTGGTTTCAATGGGGGTGCTGAGGCTGTTTCGTCGGAGTAACATCCTGGAGAACAACATTGTGCAGACGGCGGCCTCGGCTGGCGAATCACTGGCCGCTGGAGTGATATTTACTCTGCCGGCTTTGGTGATTATGGGTTTCTGGGAAGATTTTAGTTTTTTCTGGGTGGCAATAATTGCTGGGTTTGGCGGTACCCTCGGTGTGCTCTTTACGATACCACTGAGACGGTCGCTTATCGTCGAAGGCAAGCTGAAGTTTCCGGAAGGCATCGCCACAGCCGAGGTACTGAAAACAGGTCAGCGAGGTGGATCGGGGGTAATACACATTGCCGTTGCCTCGGTTGCGAGTGCACTATTCAAAGTCGGCGCCAGAGGCGTCGGGTTTTGGCCTGAAATAGTGGAAGGCGCCAAAGGCATTGGTGGCTCGATCGCATACTTCGGCTCGAACCTAAGTCCGGCGCTACTCTCTGTTGGGTACATCGTCGGGCTGAACATCGCCGTTCTGATTTTCATTGGTGGCGCTTGCAACTGGTTTGCTGCGATACCAATTTGTGCGGCGATGAGTGATTGGGGCGTTTATCCAGCCGAACATAGATTGGCAGGTCAGGCGATGTCGGCTGTGGATTTCGCTGGTCATATCTGGTCCACAAAGACGCGATACCTCGGCGTGGGTGGAATGCTGGTCGGTGGGTTGTGGACGATTCTTAAATTGAGAAAGTCCCTGATAAATGGAATCACCGGCGGCTTGAAAGCGTACCAAAGCGTGCGCGGTGGCGAAAGTACTGTTGCGAGAACCGAAAGAGATATGTCTATGAGATGGGTTCTGGTTTTGATAGCAGGCTCGGTGGTTCCGTTGTTTCTCGTTTACCAGGTATTTGTCAAAGACATTACAGTGTCACTATTTATGGCTGTGACGATGCTTGTGGCGGGCTTTGTGTTCTCGGCGGTTGCAGGGTATATGGCGGGTCTGGTGGGTTCGTCGAACAATCCTATTTCAGGGGTGACAATTGCGACTGTGGTTGTTTCGTCGCTGCTTCTGGTTGTGCTTATGGGCAGGGCAAATACTAGTGGACCGGCTGCTGCGATTATAATTGGCAGTGTTGTCTGCTGTGCTGCGGCTATAGCTGGTGACAATATGCAGGACCTAAAGGCAGGCTATATCGTTGGAGCTACTCCCTGGCGGCAACAGGTAATGCAGATTGTAGGGACTGTATCAGGCGCCTTGGTAATAGCGCCGGTGCTTATGCTCTTGTACAAGGCTTATGGTTTCAAAGGTCAGGCTGGGGCTGGTCCTGACGCTCTTACTGCTGTGCAGGCGAATCTGATGGCTTCTGTTGCACAGGGCGTATTTTATGGTGGATTGCCATGGCGATTTGTCTGGATTGGAGCGATTGCCGCAGTAGGTGTGATTGTACTAGACGAGTATTTAGTGCGGCGAGGCAGCTCATTTCGCACGCCGGTCCTGGCGGTGGCGATTGGCATCTATCTACCCTTAGAGTTAGAGGTGCCGATTTTTGTTGGGGGACTTATCAGCTATGCGGTCAAGGCATACCATAGCAGGAGAGAGACAAACCAAGCGCAAGTTGAGAAAGCAGGGCGAAATGGACTGCTGTTTGCATCGGGACTGATAACCGGAGAAGCGTTGATGGGTATCCTTTTAGCAATACCAATTATCCTGCTTAAGCAGGTTGGTATTTCTCTGCCTTTGTTTGATATTGACAGACTCATCGTAACATTACTTGGTCTTTTTGGAATAAGGTTGCCCTTTACCTTGCCGGTGGGCGCGGTACTGGGAATAGCGCTGCTGGTAGGTATTGCATACTGGCTGTATCGCATCGCACGTGGTAGAAAGGTGATAACCTAACCACGACAAATAGATTCGGACAATTCCGGTTGGTGTGGCTATTTAGTCAAACTGATACAAGGCTTTTGGCCGAGCAAATCCAAACTTACCAGAGACCTGAGTTTTCCGTTTGTCTGTCGTAGCTGATCTTATCGGATTTGCACTGGGGACAGAATCGAAAAATCATATTGAGTTTCATCACAAGACCGGCCAGCAATACTCAGGGCGCGGCCCAAGGGTCGATCTTATAGAAGTATCGGTAGCCTTTGTGCTGCTTGAGTAAAGGGCGAAACGGAGAGGGCGGGATTCGAACCCGCGGTACCCGTAAAGGGCACACCGGTTTTCGAAACCGGCTCGATAAGCCACTCCGACACCTCTCCGAATGCTCATTAGATGCTATCTCAAGCCTTCAAAGTATGCCAATACACCGGTTTGTTGAAAGGCTCGTGGTACTATTTTATCAGGTTGTCACCGGCGCAGTTAGCTACTTAAATATTACGGACCAATTTTTAACAAACAGTTGATACGAAGCAAACGTAATATTTATGGTTACTCTACATCGGAAAGGCCATTATTTCAAGTAAATTGGATGTAGGCATTACGGATCCTATGAATATGTACGTTTGACATGCAGGGCTTGCGTTTGGAAAATATATACACAAATCGAAAGAACTGAGCGAGAATAGCAAGGCGATGCGTTTGGTAGTAAAACAACATGGTAAAATCGTTAACGAATTTCGATTCGTAAAGGGGCCTGTCTACATCGGCAGGCATACACATTGCCAAGTTCTTTTGCCTGACAGAACAGTGTCGAGACAACATGCGGTTATCTTTAGCACCCAGCCTGGCAAGTGGGATGTTGAAGACCTCGATTCAGCTAACAAGACATATCTTAATGATAAAATCATTCACAAAGCAGAGATAAAAAGTGGCGACTGGCTTCGTATAGGCGATTTTACCATTGGAATTGACCTTGAAGAATCTGTTGAGCCGGATAAGGCAATCCATCTGGAAGACACGCTGGTACCACCTTCACGAAAACCTCAGATAATAACAAGAACGCTCGATTTTGAGCATGCTCCAGGCATACAACTGCCGGGTAAAAGGCTCAAAGACTTCGTAGAGGCTACCGAAGCAATCTCCAAGGCGAACGGCCTTGGTGAAGTGCTCGAAGTCCTATCGAACACAGCTTCAACGCAGTTTGCTGCATATCGCACCTGGTGCGCCCTTCGGAACGACCCTACAGGTCCAATGACCGAACATGCAGGCAAAAAACGGGATGGCCAAGAGTTCCAGCCAACAAGTAAAGGACTCGAGGAAAGAATCGATCGAGCAGCCGAAGATGGCAGATTCTTGTTGATGTTAGCCCCCGATCCACACGGTGGCCAAATGATGCGCTCTGCAATGATAGCACCGATATTGGGCGCGGCTGGTTGCTTTGGTGTCCTCTATATTGAAAACGATATGAGCCGGGAGCATTATAGTCTGAGTGATCTTGACTACCTTATGCTCATCTCAATTCATACCGCAGCCATCTTGGCAAACTTCTAAGTGCCTGCACCACGAAAGACAGTCGGACGTTAGGCAAAGAAAGACGCACTATTGCCTTTTGTATTTTCCCATGAGCTGGCCCTGTGCGAGGATGTGACCTTCCATAGCTTTGAGAAGGTCCGGCTTGCGGGCTCCTGCAGGCAAATCAATTTCGCTATCCAGCGCGTAAATCTTAAAGTAGTAGCGGTGGGTGCCGCTTGGTGGACAAGGTCCGCCGTAACCGGTCCTGCCAAAGTCACTTGTACCCTGTTTGGCCCCGTTGGGCAATGTCTCACCGGTTGGAACGTTTTCTGTTAATTCCCTTATTTCAGCCGGCAGATTGAACAGAACCCAGTGTACGAAAGTGCCCATAGGTGCATCGGGATCATCACATATAACAGCAAGGCTCTTGGTATCTTCGGGCGCGCTGTCCCATTGCAACGGCGGCGAGACATCGGCCCCATCACAGGTGTATTTCGATGGAATCGAACCACCATCCTGAAAAGCTGAACTTGTAACTTTAATATCCATTTTACTGCCTCCTTTCGATGGTAAATTAGCTTATCCAGCATCCATGCATAAACAATCAATTAAGTATGCACCATAGAGTATATGCGCTCTTTCACATAACTATGGACTCCATGTGCAGCTCACAGAACCTCGGGAACTTTTATAAGCCAGAGGCTTACTTATTTCATAATACACGCATCATACAGTCAAGTCCAACCTCTCGGGCAAAGAAATTTCATTGGTTGAGCGCAGATATTTCGCATTTGGGGTCGATTTTAGCTAACAGCATGATTTTTCGAAGGGTGTAACTTTATTATTGCTAACGTCCACTATCCTGTTAGAAGGGTACTGAGGTGGTGCTCAAAACGAAAGTTCATAAGTAAAGTAAAGA
>CAYSPM010000013.1:0-29754 GCA_964432925.1 uncultured Pirellulales bacterium
CTCGGTTTGCCGGGCCTGCTCGGTGTCTAAACCTGCTAAGGATTCCTGGCTTGGCTTCGGGTAACTCATCGCTATCCAGAGTACAATCGAAATTGCAAGGATTACTGTGCCAGCTTTTTTCAAAAACATCCAGCCTCGCTGCCACATGTGAATAAAAATAGATTTGATGGTGGGCATTCGATACGGTGGAAGCTCCATGACGAACGGCGTTGTTTCGCCTTTGAAAAGCGTCGAGCGCAACAAACGTATACAAATGATTGCGAGGACGATCCCGATCAGATAAATCAGCCAGAGCATAGGCCCGTGCCATTTCTCAGGGAAAAAGGCTGGTATAATTAACATATAGATTGTCAATCGAGCACCACAGCTCATCAAGGGAATTACCATTATAGTCGTTAGCCTGTTACGTCGGTTTTCAAGTATTCGAGTGCCCATGATTGCAGGCACCGAACAGCCGAATCCGATTAGCATTGGTATAAAGCTTTTGCCATGCAGGCCGATCTTGTGCATGATGCGGTCCATGATAAAGGCTGCACGGGCCATGTAGCCCGAATCCTCAAGAAGCGCTATCGCCAAAAACAATAAAAGAATATTGGGCAAAAAAGTCATCACCCCACCAACGCCACCTATCACACCGTCAATTAAAAGCGACTTTAACCAACTGGCACTGCCGGCTGGCCAAAAGCCAGCTACGGCTCGGCCCGACCAATCAAAAAAGAGTTCCAGCCAACCCATCGGGTACTTGCCTACCTTAAAAGTCAGCATAAAGGCTACGTACATAAGCAATAGAAATATCGGTAATCCCAGGAAACGGTTTGTAACAACCGCATCTATCATATCACTTGTGCTATGGCGTGATTCAACGGTGCTCTTTATAGTCTCCTGACATGCACCTGAGATAAATCCATACCGCCGGTCAGCTATTACCATCTCAGGCTCATCTGCGAAGATAGCCCTGAGATGCGAGATACTATCCTCAACAGCCATTAGTACTTCGTTGTTTTGTACTTTTGCTCGTATCTCGTCATCTTGCTCTAATAGTTTGAGCGCCAGCCATCTTGCGCCATACTTCTGAGCAATTGGATACTCTTTGTCAGCAATAAATTTTTCTATTTTTGCAAGTTCCTCTTCTATCTCCGAACCATAGCCGATTTTGTGGATGCGCTCGACAGGGGCGCTCTGGAATGTCTGGATGATGGCTTCAAGAAGCTCAGTTTTGCCTTTATTTTTATTGGCAACGGTTGGAACAATCTTCGCCTGCAGGAGGCTTGATAATTGCTCAGTGTCAAAGACTAAGCCCATACGTTCGGCAACGTCACTCATGTTGAATGCCAAAATTAGAGGCACATTCAATTCGATAAGCTGAGTTGCCAGATATAGATTGCGCTCAATGTTGGAGGCATCGACGACATCAACAACGACGTCGGGCTTTTGGTCGATAATAAAATTACGTGCGACAAGCTCCTCATCTGAATAGGCCGTCATACTGTAAGTGCCTGGTAAATCTACGAATGTTATTTCGTAGTCCTTGTATTTGCAAAATCCCTCAATTTTTTCAACTGTGACGCCGGGATAGTTGCCCACGTGCTGATGTGCGCCGGTAAGCATATTGAAGACGGTTGTTTTGCCGCTATTTGGATTACCAGCCAGTGCAATCGTGATTTTCTTTATGTTCTGGTTCATATAGTAGATTCAAAAAGAGTTAAAATGTCTGGTTATCAAATTTGTAAAAAATTTATCAGTGATGTTGGACTATTTGATAATTTTTCAAAAGACCATGATTTTATGAGCCATACCTCTTCCTAACATCATTTTTGATCCTTTGATGCTTATTACAAAAGGTCCGGGCTGATCATTATTGACAATGGTTATCTGTGTTCCGTGTACGAGTCCCATCGATGCAAGTCGGCTGTTCAAGCCTCGACCGGCCTGAATGCTGGCTATCTTTACCGTCTGGCCCGCCTTGATTGTTGACAGTGGCCTTGTCTGCATCTGCTCCATGTTATTTTTCCCTTTTTATTTCTTCTTTTGCTTTGGGCCTCGACTAGATTTTCGCTGACAGAAGCGCTCAAATTCGGCTAACACATCATAGCCATCTTTGCCGCTCTGGGTTACAAACTCGATAAAGGACAATAGCCTGTGAATGATCGCCGGGCCAAGGGCATGTTCAGCTTTACATGCTGCTTTGTGGGCGGTGTCCGGCTGAACGCCCAAGACGCTCACAAAAAACGATTTAAGAATTTGATGTTTTCTGGCAACTTCTGCTGCCGCGATGTGTCCGGACTCGGTGAGTGTGATATAGCCGTATGGTTCATAATTGGCTAATCCCTTCTTCTTTAATACCCGTAAGGCACCTGTAACAGACGATTTGGATACGTCGAGCAACTCGGCTATGTCCTTACTTCGTGCGACTTCGGACTCACCGGCAAGATTGAATATAGCCTCAAGGTAGTCTTCCAAAGAGGCACTTAGTTGTTTATTTTTCGCTGTGACCATTATTGTAATTGCCTGTCCTGTTTTTTTATGATTATAGTTAGGCTTGCCTAACTTTGTCAAGGGCATTTAATAATTTTTTCCTAATTATTTGTTAATACTTGCGATCGGTATGTCTCCTATGTATATGTGATGACGTGCACAGAGCTTCAGCAAAGCCTTGAAAAATTCATCGGATGCTCAGGATAAAAAAGTTTGTGTAGACACGGATCAAGTGGTAGAATATTGTCGGTTTGTACGGGGCGTGGCGCAGTTTGGCTAGCGCGCTTGACTGGGGGTCAAGAGGTCGCAGGTTCAAGTCCTGTCGCCCCGAATTGTTGAGCCCTATCAGAATTATCAAATTCGCTACTTGGAAAAACATAATTTCTAAACAGAGAGCTCGGTTATTTTAAATTAAGGTATGTTACTAGAGAAATTTGAAGATGAAAATCAAAGAAATTTTCTCGTATCGTAATTTAAGCCATGAGTGGGTTAATCTTCTTATGGACTCACTGGAAGGTATTCCAGATGATATTTTTTTTGAAAAGGATGGCTCACCGCTCAAACGGGAAGTCGCTCAGTTGGATGGAAAACTATTTAAGCTGCTAATTACAAGTTTTGGAGAAAACGTTGAAAAAGACTTTCCTCCAATGGCTCCAGATAATCAGTTCACGGTGGATTTTATTTTGCCAACAACGCCGGCAACTTTAATTGAAATTGAAAAAGGGAAATTGCCACGCCTTGAATTAGATTTGATGAAAATAATTAATTCCATTTACAGGTATCCGTCGATGTACGGATTCGGGTGTCTGATAGTTCCAATTAATTACATTGAGCTAAATTTAGCAGGCAAAAGATCTCCATATCAGTATGTTAAGAATAATTTGATGCCTTTGAATTCATTGATACTTGATTGGAAAGACAAAGACGACTCATTTTTAATTAAAGATTTTCTTGTGTTAGGTTATTTTGATCCGAGAGGAAAATAAAATTGTGCGGAGTAGTGTTAAATAGCGTAACACGGTGGTTTAAAGCATGTGGATTTCTTTTATGCCGGGAATGTTATCTGGAATGCGTGTCTTTAAAGCAGTGGTATAGGAAGTAAGATAATATGAAACAAAGGACTTATATTGACACGTCTGTTATTGGCGGATGTGAAGACATAGAATTTTCCCAATGGTCTGTTCAATTGTTCAAGGAGTTTCGACAAGGTTTACGAATTGCTGTTGTGTCCGATTTAACCCGTAAAGAAATTGAGAAAGCACCGGAAAAAGTGAAGAAAGTATTATTGTCTCTCGCAGATGTAAATGTAGAGAATGTTTTCCTTACAAAACAAGCTGAGACCTTAGCACGTAACTACATTGATGAGGGAATAGTGGGTGCAAAGCATATAGTTGATGCTCAGCATATCGCAATAGCCACGGTGGAACGAGTAGATGTTTTAGTAAGCTGGAACTTTCAGCAAATCGTAAATCTTAATCGAATCCATGCTTTTAATTCGGTAAATTTGAAATTGGGTTATCCTATTTTGGAAATCAGGAGCCCGAGGGAGGTCATCCGTGAAAAAGAAATTTGATGCTGTGGAATTTCAACGGAATGTTCGCAAAGAATTAAGCAAAAAATATTCCACTAATCGTGCTGGATTTCTTGGCGAACTCAGAGAGAAGTATGGTCACTTAAGAAGACGGAAGGTCGGTACATAGATCGTTGACAAAGCTTATCTGGTTTCGTTCGCCTGAGGCGGACTTACCGCAAGGGCAATGATTCTTGAGACGTTCAATGTTTTTGCTGCTAATGGTTCAAGTCCTGTCGCCCCGAATTATCTTAGAGTTCAAATGGTAGAGCTTACAGTATCACGCCAAGCTTTAAAAGAATTTCCTACAATCGGTTCAATTCTGTAGATGCAAAATAGACCACGTGCTATATCGTAGTTTTATGTTCTTATCTTCCTTAAAAAGTCCAAGGCCTTGAACAAGTAATTTGTATCCAATTCTTCGGTGAATGAATTGCCCTATGTGCAGGCGATACAATGGTTGCGCTTGATATCCTTCTGTGGGGTGGATATGATACGCGAGCGATATAGTGCTCTGTCGTAGGATGTTTGAGGGATTGTCATGCTGAGCCGAAGGCGAAGCATCTGGCCTTATCAATTGAGATTCTTCGCTTTGCTCAGAATGACAGTCATCATTTATCCTTAGACAGAGCACTAGAAAAATTTTTTCCAAATATCACCAGGTATATTGAAAGGTTACAAGAATGTCTAATAGACAAATAAATTCGGCAGTTGCCATTTTGATTCTTGTCCTTTTTGGCTATGCTGCTATGGCAGCCGATGCGAAGGATACCACAGTAGGCGATCAAATTCATAGCACTTCCGAGGCGAAGTGGTTCGAACTCAAATTATGGTATGAACAGCCTGCACAAAAATGGACCGAAGCGCTACCCGTTGGGAACGGCCGCCTGGGAGCAATGGTCTTCGGAGGTACCGACACAGAGCGATTGCAGCTAAACGAAGATACTCTCTGGGCAGGTCAGCCCATCGACAGAGATCGTGTTGGCGCATACAAATACCTGCCGGAAGTAAGGCAGCTTATCTTCGAAGGAAAATACACAGAGGCACAGCGAATTATCCAGCGGGAATTCATGAGTCCTCGACTCGTACGCAGCTATCAAACTCTCGGTGATTTACAATTGCGATTCCAAACCGATCAGCCAATAACCAATTACCGACGCGAATTGAACCTCGACACGGCTATCGCTACGGTTACTTATCGTTGTAATGACACAACCTTTACACGCGAGGTCTTTACCAGCCCGGTCGATCAGTGCATCGTCGTGCGAATATCTTGCGATAAGCCTGGCATGATTACATTTGATGCGAGTCTTTCTCGCCCTGCGGATTCTGAGGTCGAAGTAATCGCGCCAGGTCGGATTGTGATGACAGGTCAGGCCTCACACAAAGGCCAGCATAAGGGCGTAAAGTTTGAAGCTCAATTGCAAGTTATTGCCGAGGGCGGTGAGCTATCTGTTGCTGAAAATAAACTGCAATTGCGAAACGCCGACGCAGCCACGATGTTGATCGTAGCTGCCACGGATTACAAAGGCGGTGATCCACATACGACTTGTAGTCAGCAGATGACAAGTGCCGTTGGAAAAAGTTATTCTGAATTACGTGGTGCGCACATAGCCGAACATAGGCGCCTGTTCCGGCGTGTAGAGCTTGACCTCGGCAAAAATGAAATGGCTAACCTGCCAACAGACAAAAGACTCGATGCCGTAAAGACAGGGGCACAAGACCCAGATCTGGTCGCACTGTATTTTCAGTTCGGCAGATATCTGCTAATAAGCTGCTCGAGGCCTGGTTGTATGCCTGCCAACCTGCAAGGGCTGTGGAACGAACACATCGACGCTCCCTGGAACTGCGACTATCACATCAATATAAATGTTCAGATGAATTACTGGCCCGCAGAGGTCTGTAACCTCGCTGAATGTCACGAACCTTTCTTTGACCTTGTAGACAACCTCCGGCCACGAGGGCGAAAGACGGCAAAAGATGTTTACGACTGCAGTGGATTCGTCGCACACCATACTACCGATGCCTGGTGGTGGACGAGTCCGATCGGCGATGTACGATACGGAATGTGGCCGATGGGTGCTGCGTGGTGCTGCCAGCATCTCTGGGAACATTATGCCTTTGGTGGAGATCGAGAATTTCTACAGAAGAGAGCCTTTCCTGTTATGAAAGAAGCGGCTGAGTTTTTACTTGACTATCTTGTTGAGAATTCCAAAACGGGTGAGTTGGTTAGTGGTCCTTCGATGTCACCTGAAAATCGTTTTCGTACTCCTGACGGTCAGGTGGTTAGTGTGACTATGGGCCCAGCTATGGATCAGGAGATCATTTTTGACCTTTTCACAAACTGCATCGAGGCGGCAAATGTCCTCGGAATAAATGACGAATTTGTTGCGAAGGCAGTGAACGCCTGTGAGCGTTTAGCTAGTCCAAAGATAGGTTCGGATGGTCGGCTTATGGAGTGGAACGAGGAGCTTGAAGAGCCGGAGCCTGGCCATAGACATATTTCACATCTTTTCGCATTGCATCCCGGAAAGCAAATAACGTTAAACAACACACCCCGACTGGCGGCAGCGGCGCGAAAGTCATTGGAGTATCGTCTGGCGCATGGAGGAGGACATACCGGCTGGAGCCGGGCATGGATAATCAATTTCTGGGCACGTTTGCAGGATTCAGAAAAAGTTTATGAAAACGTACTCACGCTACTTCAGAGATCAACGCTGCCCAATTTATTCGATAACCATCCGCCGTTTCAGATTGACGGCAACTTCGGGGGTACAGCAGGCATCTCGGAAATGTTACTGCAAAGTCACACAGAACAAATCCAACTGCTGCCGGCGCTTCCCAATGCCTGGCCTACAGGCCACATCAAAGGCCTGCGCGCTCGCGGCAACTTCGAGGTTGATATCATCTGGGCCAATGGAAAGCTCCTAAGAACGGATATCCATGCCAAATCTGGAGGAACGTGCAGGGTTCAATACAAAGACAGGCAAATTAGCTTCGAAACTAAAACTGGTAAAACTTATAGCTTAGACGGGGATCTGAACCGTATATAGCATCTTTAGTGTAAAGCGTCGGAACAACAGAGAAAACTACCGCTCTGAATTTTAATTAGGAAATCATCCAAAAGATTATTGAAAATAGAGTTGATTTGCATTGACGGTTTCTACAGAACGACCTATAATAACTGCTGTATAAACTAAAAATAAGACTTTCTTAGCAGAAAGTTGCGACCTAAGCACTCCAAATCGGGGGAGGGCGATAGACGCCGTGAGCAAGGTTCGCCTAAGAGCCAAGTGAACGCCTGTAGCAAAAAAGTGTGGCATTAGACGCTAAACGAGCGCCGTAAAGCTGCCAGTGTAAATGAGCAAACGGATTGGTCATCGATCGCATGTGAAAAAGCTGCGCAGGTATAGGTTCGCTGTGAAACAATAAAAAGCAAGGACAGTTTCTGAAAGGAGGTGATTACCCAGAATAAAAGTCAGTAAGATAATATTTTTCAGAGGAAAGGAGACCGAAAATGAAAAGGATTTCATTATTAGCCATCGCAACACTGATAGCTGTCTCAACAGCGACTATAGGTTACAGTCAGCATCATGTCCCCGCGCGTTACCAAATTCGTTATAGCCCTTACGCCTTTGGCAAAGATCACTGTGGTCTTGTTCCGTATTATCTACGTTACTCTCCTTACGCATGTAGTGCGCACCATAACGGCTTGGTTCCCTATTGGGTTCGTTACTCTCCATACGCATTTAGTAACAAACATTCCGGCCTGATTTCTGACTATGGATATGGGTGTTACTATTCGCCGAGTACATACTCTTCTTGTGCTTGTAACTGCCGTGCCGGTGATTGTAGTACCAACCATGTTTCACCCTCGTCCAGTCGCAACGGTTCAAACTCGTATGTCAATAAGAAGGAGCACTATAAGGTTAATAAGCCTGAGGCTTATAAACTTGCAGCGCGACGGCAAAAGATAGAGCAGTTGAAAAATTCCAGGAGAGAAATCAAAAAAATCCGACAAAAAGATAGAAAAGAAATAATCTGCAGGTATTTAGAAAACCAGAATCTTAACGACTACCAAATGGCCCGAGTGCTCAATATAGATAACAGAACAGTGGGCGTTGATTTTATATTAAGGGACAAGAATATAATCATAAAGTACTGGAATCCCCAAGCAATAAAATCGCTTGCTCAGCAATCACAATACAAAAGAAGCTTCTACAATAGATATAGACAGAGATCAGAAGAATTTTGCGGGAGATACGAACAGGCAGGTGGAAAAGTCTATGAAATAGTATCTGATGATGAGGAAGAAATATTAGCTAAACTTCAGCTTTGTCCGGAACTCGACCAAGGATAGTAGTACCAATTGTGCTTGATATTTGCGCCTTTGTCATTTCGACCATAGCCCCCAAGGGGCGAAGTGGAGAAATCTATAAATGACTTAGCCATTAAAGGCTAAGCCTTTAAAAAGCAGACCTGTCCCGAGCCAAGCCGAGGGATTTCTCGACTCCGCTTCCCCTTCGACTTCGCTCAGGGCTAAAGGCTAAATCGCTCGAAATGACAAGAATAAGCGCATTGATTATTCACGATCAGTATAAGTCCTATTTGACGAAAATCCTCCTCAAAAATGCTGCCAAATCAACGGACAATCTCTTCGATTGCCCGCGCGACGACATAATCAGGCAATTTGATTAAGGCAGGTTCAACCTCATATGCGGTGATTACGCTACTATCCGGAAAGGCTCCAACCTTTTTGATTAACTCATCTGCCAGTTGGCCTAATCTTTTTTCCGTGACTGCAGGTTCAACCTTTGCATGTGCTGTCTCCAACAAGATTTTAAACTCCGCTCTGCTGTCGTACCAGTTCAACTGCAGTTCAAGCTCAGCTACTTCACGTGCTCTTACGCGTTCGAAAGTGTATTGAAACCCAATTGGGTTATAGGCCTCTATTCGCTCATCTATGAAGGCCAAGCACGTCTCTATATATGCCTCATACTTCTGATCATCGAAACCTTCAAATCCGCGTTTTGCGACTTCCTGAGTAAGCAGTCGTTCAATAAGTATAGCCAGGTGATTCCTTTCAGCCTCAAGCTGTTCATACAAGGCTTCGTAATACGCTTTTAGAAGTAGGCCGGTCTCATTCATTTTTCTGATATTGGCTGTAGTATATAACTTGCGAATTAGAGTACTCGATTCTACCACAACAAGCAATCTGAGACCAGAAGTGCACTGATTAAATGCGAGCCTGAACAGATACAAACAAAATAACCCCGAATTTCGTTGGTCAGCTTGTTGACAAAGATTATGGCATTGGTCAAACTCTGGTAATAATTGAAAAATGTTGTTGTGGCTTAGGAATTAATAATTTTTTGGAGGATTAGCTATGAGAGTAGATGCGTCTCGTGTTGATATTTGGGCAGCCAGTATCGAGGATAGACCAGGCGGCCTTGCAGAAAAACTAAAAGCACTTGCTGAAGCTGATGCAGATCTCGAGTTCATAAGCGCCCGCTGAGCACCGGAGAAACCTGGCAGCGGCGTTGTCTTTGTCGTGCCGATAAAAGGACCACGGCAAATAAGAGTTGCCGGAGAAGCAGGCTTCAGGAAGTCAGAATCGCTTCATGGTGTACGCGTCGCTACGGGCAACAAACCAGGCTTCGGTGCGGAACTAACCGAGCTACTCGCAGATGCGGGTATAAATCTTCGTGGACTTTCTGTTGCCTCTATCGGAAACCGCGCTGTGTTTCACCTTGCGTTTGACTCCAACGCCGATGCCAATAAGGCCATGCAAGTGCTCAAGTAAACATGATAGATTCCTGTTATTCCGCCCAGAGTCTGTTCGTTCAAGCCATCTATATACAATGGTTGCACACATAATCATTGTGCGCAGACGACCGCTGCGGATGGATAAGTCGCGCTAAACTACTTATGGGGTGGAAAAATCCCGAGAATTGTATCTGAAAGCTCCTGGATCGCCTGGCTCACCTGTGAAGACACGGCCTGGCCAAGTTGCGTCTGTACAGGTTGGATCCCAATGAAATACACATCAACTTCAATTTCACGGCAGACCATATCAACAAACAAATGAGGCGAAAGCGAATGCGTCGATATGATAAAGGAAGTTAGCTGCTCAGGTCTAAACACTTCTATCGCACCCGCCGAAGCTCCAAAATCTATGGCATCAACAACGAGCAGACTTTCGGGAGCCCTTCTGATTATGGCCTGGATATAGTTCTCGGGAGCAGTGCCCGCATCGATAATTTCAGCAGATACTCCGGCATCACGCAGCTTTTGACAAACGATAGGACCGGCTGCATCATCACCTTTGAGTAAATTGCCGATTCCAACGATTAGTGTCTTTGTGTTTCTTAGCTTGCCCCTAAGGGGCGAGCCGAGCAACTGCTCCAGTTGGTGGTTAGTGCCCATAAAGAACTTCTCATAGCCGAATGTTCAGCTCACACTTGCATTTGGGACATAATATTCGCATAAAGTCGCTTGTTTGGACGCTCTCGACGTCCTGCTGCTTGGGGGCTTGTGCACCCTTGAGTAGCTCCCCACTTTTGGCGAGTAACAAGGAAGGATTCGTATAAGCCAGTGCGCCGAGCTTTTCATAGAGCCAGACAAGATGCTTTTTAGTGCCTATTACCTCACCGCACTTTTCACACACCTGAAGTTCATATTCGTGAGTCTCGGTCATTGCCTCTCTGTCCAGACCGGCTAAATCCCACTCGTCTGAAAGTTTGATGCCGGTTTCACTGGTGCAATTATCGCTGCAATTGCCGCAGAAGATGCAGGTGTCATAACGGAGAGTGATTTTCCTTACGGGCGGATTAGCATCGATAACGTCCTGCTGAGTCAGCGCCTCTGTCGGACAGACATTGACACAGGCACCGCAGCCGATACACGTATCAAGATCGAATTCGGGTTTGCCTCTGTACCTTTCCGGCACCACACAGGGCTCAGCAGGAAAACGAGAAGTGAAACGCGGCGAAAGAACCGCTGTTAGTGCTTCCTTTAATTCTCTCAACTTTGGCAAACGCACTTGAAACTCCTGTCCGACTCAAAAACCAGTCATGCGTTCACAGCTTATGTGAACGGACTACACTGACCTATTCGTCTTTTTTATTGGCGTGATCTGCGTATTTATCGACGACACTATTTTCCCATAGCTCGACTCCGGCAGCGTACGCACCTTTGGCAATCGCGTGCGCAGCCGTAGGCGAAGTTATCATTATGAACACGGCACAAATTACTGCTCTTGAGGCTATGGGGCCTAGGCCGCTAATCACTGCAACACCCACCAATAGCAAAATAGTTCCCAAAGTCACGCACTTCGTCGAGGCCTGCAGACGGTTGTAGACATCGGGAAAACGCACCAGGCCTATACAGCCGAATATATCAAACAGAATCCCGATTATTATCAGTATATATCCTATAATATCACTCATCAAAACTTCGGCCCTCCAAAAACTTTGCCAACGCTATAGTCCCGATGAAGCTCAATAGTGCCCAAGCCATTGCAACGTTCAAATAAAAATCCTTTCCGGTCTCTAAAGACAAGATGGCACAGAAACCAACTATGACTATGCCGAGTATATCAATTGCCACGGTTCTATCCGGTGCGCTGGGGCCACGACCTATCCGGTACAAACACATGAAGCAACACGCAAACAGGGCAAGATAGAATATCGTTATCATTACGGTCCTCTTCTTATTTATAAGCCAATGGCTTATTCAAAAATCTTCTTTATGAACCATTCAAACCGCCTGGCAATGAACTCCGTCGCCTGCTCGACGTCGTCGGATTTCACGTTGATCCAGTGAACATATAAAAAGCCGTCATCTGTCAAATCAACCGTCAAAGTGCCTGGAGTAAGAGTGATAGAATTCGCCAGTGCGGTAATCCCGGAGTCGGTCTTCAAAGTCGTCTTTATTTTCACTATTCCGGGGTTGATCGGCATTTTCGGATGTAAAGCGCGATAAACAACATCAAAATTGGCTTTGATCACATAATAAAAGAAAACCGGCAGATATACCAAGGCCCAGAACACTCGGACTGGCGAAATGAATACGCGATGCTCTTTGGGCAATATTTCGTGGAACAAAATCGCTATGATAAAAGAAACAATCAAGCCTGCGACCACAACCTGAAGGTCAATCTTGCCATCAACAAATGGCCAGGTCACCACAAACCAGATAAAAAAAGCCAAAACAAAATATATCAGTCGCCTCATATCTTCACACCTTCTTTAGCCATCTCGATAACGTTAGCTGAGTATGAAACACCATCGGTTAAAACTTTCACAGCAGGCTCAAGGATACTAGTCCTCAGGACAGGTACAAGTAAAAATCCCATAAGCACACACAAACATGCCAGGAAAACCATCGCAACCGACATGGAGCCTTTGTGCTCTGATATTTGCTTCAGATTATCCGGCAACTCGCCCAAAAAGACATACCTCTGAACCTTCAGATACATAATCAATGTACACAGACTTACAAAGACAATTATTGCTGCGACCCAATAAAGGTGTGCCTGAACAGCAGCGATTACCAGAATCAACTTGCTCCAGAAGCCTGCAAAAGGCGGTATACCAGCTATAGAAGCAGATGCGACAGTACAAGCCGCCCGTGTTACAGGCAGTTTCTCTGCCAACCCACCCATTTGCTTCATTTGCCTTGTGCCGGTTGACATCTCTACCGACCCGCTCGTTAAGAACAATAGCGACTTGTAAACGGAGTGGTTGACAAGATGAAACAGTCCGCCAAGAATCGCCAATGACGCCCAAGCGAGGTTAGCCCCTTTGGCAATTAAAGTCGCGCCAAGACCAAGCCCCAAAAGCACATAGCCTATCTGACTGATGCTCGAATAAGCCATAAGGCGTTTTATGTCCCACTGTCCAATCGCCAAAAATGCGCCTGCGATCATGCTCACGAGAGCCAGTGCAACTAACAACCAGCCTATCTCAATCGAAACACCAAAGACATTGAAAATCACACGAGTTAGGGCATAAATACCCAGAGTTTTTATTAGGATACCCGAAAGCATAGCAGAAATTGGAGCAGGAGCAGACGGATGCGCATCGGGCAACCAGGCATGAAAAGGCACAAGAGCTGCCTTTAAGCCGAAGCCTGTAATAAACAAACCCAGTGCAAACGTAAGGCCAATATTTAGACCGGAGTCCTGAATTGCTTTGGAAATGTAGGCCATATTAAGCGTGCCCGTGTTGCCATAAACAAGAGCAATAGCAAAAAGGATAAATATCGAGCCGATGCTTCCCATGACCATATACTTAAATGACGCTTCGAGTTCTTCAGGGCCACAGCCAAATCCGACAAGAGCATAAGACGCGAGTGAGGCGATTTCCAAAAATACAAACAAATTAAAGATGTCCCCTGAAAGCACAACGCCATTCATACCTGCTACCATGAGCAAAAAGAGGCTCAGGTACTTAGCCTTGGCAGTATACTGCTCCATGTATTTGGCGCTAAAGAGCATCGCAGCAGCACTTACGACACTAATAGCCAAAAGCAACAATGAGCTCAGGCCATCCATAACGAGATTGATGCCGAGCGGAATAGACCAGTTACCTACTTCATAAACTTCGGTGCGGCCGATGGAAGAGACGGCCATCGCGAGCAGTGAGAGGGTGACCAAATTGGCTAAGAAGGTAGCAATGGCTTTTCCTTTCTTACCGAAGATAGGGAGCAAAAACGCTGCTATCAGAGGAACTGCAACAAAGGCAGGCAACGGTATGCTCATCCTTTTAACCTCCTTATCTCGGTAATATCAAAGGTGCCATATCTGCTATAGGTTCGAATGCAGATAGAGATCATAAGGGCCAATGAGCCTAAGCTAATGACAATTGCCGTGAGCACCAGAGCCTGAGGCAGAGGGTCAACGACGTGACTGATAAAACTGGAGGCGATTTGCCCCGTTTGTGCGTCAAGATGAGTCCTGTCTAATATCGGTGCCTCCCCGCCGGCGCGAAAACCGAGCATGATAAGGAAAAGATTGACTGCATATTCCATAACCATGATGCCAATTACAATCTTAACCATGTTTTTTTTGACGACCGCACAATAAAGCCCGATCATAAAAAGCAGAAAACACAACGCGTAAGGCATCAGTTCTACTCCTTTTTGTTGGCAGAACTGTTAGACGCAGATTCCGCCTTGGCATCTTTATATCTTAAGTCTTTACAGCAGACAGAGAGCGCAAAAATAACCAGAAACAATGACGCGCCGACCTTCAGGCCTATAGCAATATTTGATAGTGGAATAGTCCCGGCACTTATAAGCTCGAGCGGCTGGCCTGGCAGATACTTTTGATACAGGAAATTGACGAAAAACACTCCACCATATACCAAGCCCAACACTGCTATTAGTGCAAATAGAAATGCACCAATACAATCGAGCTTAGAGGCGAGTGATAATGGCAGATTCTGTTCAACAAATTTCCTGCCAAACGCCAGCATCAGCAGCACATAAGAGGATGCTAAAATCACGCCGCCAGCAAAACCGCCACCCGGTGTTAGATGACCGAAAAGAATAATATAGATACCAAACACGAAAATGAGTATCTTTACCCAACTGGCGATAGTCTTTACTATGACCGTCATGCCTTCCATTAGTCGCTTTCCTCCAGTCGCTTTCTACTCTTGTATCGCAGTATGACCGTTGCTCCAATAATTGAGGTGAACAGCACAGTCGCCTCACCGAGTGTATCGTATGCACGGAAATCCAAAATGACAGAGGCAACAAGATTCGCCGCTCCGGTTTCCTCCAGCCCCTTTTCTATGTATGTTTGAGAAGCAGCACCGGGAGTCTGTGCAAAAATAGGTGTCCCAAACTCAGGCAATGTTTCGAAAACTCTCACGCCAGCAAGGAAGATGACAAAGACAACTACGACCGAAATAACCGTCCCAAAGAATTCTCTGTCACCAGTGATAAAGGTTAGGTCGCGAGAGATAGTGGCGCGAATCAACAGAATCAAACCCAAGACTTCCACCACAATCTGCGTTATTGCAATATCTGGCGCTCGCAAGAAAAGAAACATCAAAGAACCCCCAAAGCCAATAGCGCCAACACATATTACGGAACTAAGTAGATTCTTAGTCTCCACAGCAATAATTGCTGCGATTATCATAAATACCATTAAGATATAAAATTCAGTCATGCTGGTCTCACCAAATCTTGCAGACAACAAATAAAACGATCAGCAGCCCTACAGTCACCCATGTTAAATATACAGGCAATATACCGGAATGAAGCCATCGCAGAAATGCCGTCAATGTCAGGCCGCACTTCGCACTCTGATCATACGGATCATAATGACCTTTTTCCTGGCCTGAATATAATTGTTTCAATCCTCCCATGGATGAAACGGTCTTGTAGAAACCTGTGCCGGGTATAGCCATTTGTTCGTTGGTCTGGATTTCACCACAGGTCCAGGTTGGAACAATCCTAACTTTCCTGGCCAATAGTCCCACTAATAAAATGAGTAAGCCCAGGGCTACGCCAATAGCTATAAGGGCAGTGGCAAGAATAGACTGCCATGTGCCCATGAAAATCGCAGCACCGGTTTCCATATCCATAGCTTGCAAGGCAGGGTAAATGAATAACTTCAAAGGCACGTGATAGAAAACTCCAAAGAAAACACAAAGTGTAGAAAGCACAACCATAGGTAAAGTCATAGACGAAGGTACTTCTTTCACGTGTTTTAGTTCATCCGGCAGTCGCCCAAGAAACAGCGAATGTATCAGTTTCACGAATGAAGCCAACGTCAGCGCACTTCCGAACATCGCACAAGTCAGCCAAACAGGCCACAATCTCGCGGCGCTGTTAGCCTGACCCGAACCCATCTGGATCACACCCTGATAAACCATCCACTTGGAGACAAAGCCATTGAAAGGTGGTATACCCGAAATACTCAAAGCAGCAATCAAACAGGTAGTAAATGTTATCGACATTTTCCTGCCAAGGCCACCGAGCCTGTCTAACTCAGCAGTGCCACTGGCATGTTCAACAGCGCCGCCGCAAAGGAACAGACAACATTTATATATCGCGTGGTTGAGCATGTGGAAAATGCCTCCGGCAATTCCTACCGGTGTCATTGTAGCTATGCCAAGAACCATGTAACCTACCTGGCTAATAGCATGGTATGAAAGCAGCTTTTTAAGGTTGTGCTGAACCATTGCAATCATTACGGCGATAATGATCGTAGCTGCCCCCACTATTGCGAGGATCAAACTCAGAGCTGCTGACTGAAGTATGAATATCTCGCCGACAATTATCACCAGAAGATATATCCCGAGGAGCTTATCGATCGCAGCCGGCAATAATGCCATTACGGAGGCTGGAGCATACTCGCCGCTGGTGGGTAACCATGTATGCAGTGGTAGTGCTCCTGCCTTTGTAATCGCAGCCGTCATAAGCAGCAAAAATGCAATTATTGGAATTGTCGAAGCAGTCGGAAGGCTTATCTCCGATATGACAAGTGTACCCGAAGATACCCACACCATTAAAATACCAAGCAGAAAGGCTGCATCCGACGCCCCTATCATTGCGAAACTTTTGGTCGCTGCAAAATTCGAGTTTTTTCCGCCAGTGGCTATGAGTAGATACAGTGATGCAGTAACTATCTCCCAGAATATAAGCACGAATAGCAGGTGGTTGGAAAGCAAAATCCCAGCCGAGCCGCCTATTGTAAGCAAAATCGAGCCATAGTACTCGTTCTGTCGCTTTGCACCTGCCATTGACCTTAGCGAATATAAGGTTATCAGAAGACCAAAGCCCATGGCAAAGAGCAATATGAACGATCCCAGAGGCTTTATACTAAGCAACAGGTCAAGCTGGACATCGCCTATACGCAGGATGGGCCAGCCGCAGTCGTACTCGCCGAATCTGAATATCCGCACCGCCCGAGCAAACGCAGCAATTGAAATTACCAGCGCCAATGTTTTGGATAAGGTCCTGAGCTTGTTCGGCAAAAAAAGAATAACAAAACCAACAATCAGAGGCACAAAAACCAAACTGAGCAAAATAATATCCAACTCAGAAATCCTCCAACTTCCACTGAGGCGTTCCTATTTCTTTTCTGATTTCTGCTGTCCTTTCACGGCTCATTTTAAGCAAGGTCTCGTAATTTTGTATAATGTTGTTGTGACTATCAACAACAGCCAATCTCTCAGTACAACTGTAACACGGGTCAACCGCTGCCAAAGTAATTGTCACATCAGCAATGTGCTGACCAATGCAGGACGCCCTAAACGAAGGTACATTTACAAAGCTAGGCGCCCTTACCTTGTGCCGGACAGGGCGATTGCCGCCGTCGCTACGGACGTAGTGAAAGGTCTCACCCCGCGGAGCCTCTGCATGGCCGCAGCCCTCGCCGGGCGGTATCTCCTTGACCTCTACAGCAACCGGTCCTTTTGGTAGCTTCTTTACCGCCTCTCTCGTTATCTTGACTGCCTCAAGAACCTCAAGAAGACGAACAACCGCCTTAGCGAAGACATCACCTTCAGGTTGAACTATCACATTCCAATCCAAATCGTTATAAGCCGCATAAGGATCATCCCGCCTTACGTCGATAGCAATTCCGCTACCCCGAGCTGTGGGGCCTGTTACTGCGTACTTGATAGCATCCTCTTTGCTTAGTATGCCGACACCTTTTAGCCGGGCATGTATAACAGGATCGTCCAGGACGGCTTTGGTGAGCATGTCGGTTTTCTTTTCGAGCTTGTCAAGCTCCTTCAATATCTTAGGGATAGTCTCGTCAGGGATGTCCTCTCTACAACCACCGACTTTTACATTGCCGTAGTTATTTCTATTGCCTGTTATCTCTTCGAGCAAATCAAGAACCGGCTCACGATATTTCCAGGCCCACATAAAGACCGTATCATAACCAATAAAGTGACCGGCTAGGCCCACCCATAACATGTGACTGTGGATGCGCTCAAGCTCATTGATAATAACACGGACATACAGTGCTCGTTCTGGTGGCGTCACACCGGCAATGTCTTCGACGGCCTGAACATACGCCAGCGGATGCGACGCTGAACAGATTCCGCATATACGGGAGACCAAAAACGGTACCTGGTCGAACTGTAGCGTTTCACTGATTCCTTCTATGCCCCGGTGATTGTAAGATATTCTCATATCAATATCGGTAACCGTCTCGCCATCGATAGTAAGCTGGAAAAATTCCATCTCCTCCTGCAACGGATGAAATGGGCCAACCGCCAGAACCGGTTTTCTGACCGTTCGTTTCATTTTTTAGTTCCTTCGCTTCGCTCAGAGCTTGCCCCGAGCTTGTCGAGGGGACAAGCTTTTCTCAACGGATATACGCCTTCCGGCCAATCATCAGCCAGAATCAAACGTCTCATATTCGGATGATTCCTGAACTCAATTCCCAAAAGATCATGTATCTCCCTCTCTATCCATTCAGCACCAGGTAAAAATGGTGTGATCGACTCGACAGCCGGATTCTCGCGATCCCGGATAAACGCCCTTAAAGTAATAATATAGCCTAACTGGTCATAAGCATAGTGATACAAGACCTCGAAACAATCATCAGAATCAATGCCCGTCGCGATGACAAACCTTAAGCTTAGCTGCTCAAACAAGAATTTGTTGACAGCGTAACTGTTTTTGGATTCACACAATAGAAATATCCGGTCATCCAATGGTTGCTGAGTATCTATGAGCTTATCATTTATTTCCGACAGCCTGTCACTAAGTTCTTGTTGATTCATATTCATGTCCCATTATATAGCCGACAGCGCCTTAACCACTCCCGATATCATTGCCTCCGGTTTCGGCGGGCAGCCCGGCACGTAAGCGATAATCGCATTAGGATCAACCTCCCTGATTATTTTGTCCAAAGGCCCTGCGACATGGTAGCCTTTATGGAATATTCCCGTCCCACATGCACATGCCCCGATCAAAAAGACCACACAGGGCTTGGGAATCTGGCGATACACCTCCCGCACCCGTATCACGGCCTGGCGGGTGCCAACGCCGGTCACCAATAACGCATCGGCATGGCGAGGAGAGCCTACCAGCTTGATGCCGAATCTCTCAACGTCAAACTTCGGTGTTAGTAAATTGACAATTTCAATGTCACAATTATTGCAAGCGCCGGCATTGACGTGGAAGACCCAGATCGATTTTTTCAATGACCATATCTTCCAATTCATTAACTCACCTCTTTGGCCCTGCTCAGGACAAGCCCGCCCAGTCGGGCAAGCCCGCCTATCGGACGGGCAAGCTTACAGCCAATTGATGCCATAGTAATTGCCCATTGTTGCCAGAATTACTGCTATAACTAATATTAGTCCACAATATACCCAGAAGAACTTCATCGCCTGGTCAATTCGTAAACGCGGGTTCGTATTCTTTATCAATATGAGCAGAACCAACACCAGAACATACTTTCCGATACCACCGACTAACGGCCAGCCCGCGGTGCCAAAACCGCCGAGAAATACCATCACTAAAAACAACGGCAGCGCAACCAGCATCATCGCCTGCATAACTTTCCAGACTGCAAGCAAAGCTCCAGAATATTCTATTATCACACCACCGGCAACTTCCGTTTCCGATTCAGCAATGTCAAAGGGCACAAAACCCAGCTTGGCCTGAACACATAGCAGAGCAACGACAAATGCCAGGAACCCTGATATACTCAGAACCGGTGCTTGCTGAGCAATTGCAGCCAAGTTCAACCGGCCTCCCGCCTTGATTACAACTACAATAAAGGCCAAGACCAGCGGTAATTCATAACCCATTACAAGTTTCATTTCTCTGCTTGTGCCGACGGCTGCGTGTGGGCTTGCACTGGCACTACTTCCCAGAATCAAGGCAAGCGAAGGCAGCACCATCAGATATATCGCCACAATAATATCACCAACAAAGGCCGTTTGAGTGATAGTTATCTTCCACAGCATCGTCGAAAGTAGCAGTACTCCTGCAAGCCCTACAAGCGGCGCTGCGAGGAAGACGGCCCTTTGAGCATCCTGCGGCACAAGGACTTCCTTGCCCATCAGCTTCATTATGTCATATAACGGCTGACAGATCGGCGGTCCAACGCGCCACTGCACCAGAGCGCTAACCTTTCGTACTATCCAGGAAGCAAGTAAACCCAAAATGAGCGTGAACACAAATCCCGGAAAGATCAAAATCCAGAACAGATTTTGTAACACGTCAATCATTTCTGTGCCTTTTCCGTATCCCTCAAGAACGGCTCCCACGTAGTGCCACCAGCCACTCGCACCACAATATCTTCAAAAATTTCTACCATATCACCTTCGACTTTAACTTCGCCATAATCGATGCTGCCATCTGTGCAAGTCTTAACGCAAAGCGGTTTTTCGCCCGGTGCAAGCCTGCCTCTGCATACATCACAGACGCTGCTGGGAAAAGGTATCAAGTCCGTGTATATCGTTCCGAACGGGCATGCTATCGCACAGGTACCACAACCCGTGCACAACATATTTGCCCGCTTAAGAACGCCAGCGTCGTTATTTCCACTGGGTATCTTCTCAAGTGCATCCTGCGGACAAGCAGCTATGCAAGGTGCAGACTCGCACTTTCGACAGATCAAAGCAAAGCGAATCATCTCCAGCAATGAATCGAATCCTTTGTTCTCAGGATGATGCTTATACGAACATCGAACATTCGACTCTTCCTGAAGCTTTGCCTTTGCCAAATCGATTATCAGCTTTGCACGCATGAGTTTGTATCTCGAATTACGTTTTGCGTCGAAATATACAACCTTATTTAGTCCCAAATATTCGGGTAGTCTTTTATCTGCTCGTAGGTAAATACAGGTCCATCTTTGCAAACATAGTATTTGCCAATCATACAATGCCCGCACTTGCCTACGCCACAGCTCATATTCTTTTCCATCGAGAGATATATATCCTCGGCAGCGAACCCAAACTCTAATAATTTCAGCGTCGCGAACTTCATCATAATAGGTGGGCCGCATACTATCGCCACGGCGTTTTTAATGTCTACGTCACATGGCTCAAGGATCGTCGTCACCACGCCGACATTACCTTTCCACTCACCGTTCGCCTCATCGACTGTGAGTTTGATATTCACGCCGTCAATTTTCTGCCAAGAGCTAAACAATGTGTTCTTATATATAAAATCTTCCGGTGTCCTGGCACCATAGCGACACACCACAGATTTGAAGTCTTTTATTCTGTCAACCAAGGTTAAAAACAACGAGCGAATCGGTGCCAAGCCCACACCACCACCTACGATGTAAACTTCCTTGCCGACAAAATCATCAACCGGATAGCCATTGCCGAAAGGTCCACGAATCCCGACTTTCTGCCCCTTGTTGCACTCATGCAATAGATCCGTTACCCGGCCAGCTTTCATGATCGTTATTTCCATCTTATCCGCCTGAGCCGGCGATGAAGACGGCGTAAAAGGTGCTTCACCTTCGCCCGGGAGAGTTAACTCGACAAACTGACCAGTCTTGAACGTTATCTGTTGTTCAGGAATAACAACAAAGCTCTTGATTGTTGGAGATTCATCTACGATCTCAACGATCTCACTATTAACGGGTTGATAGAGATTCGGCTTCATTTCGCAACTGTTACCCCTTTGCTATCCCTTAGCTCTTTGTTCAGTTTCTTGAGCACTTTCCGGATGTCTACGTCACCGGCTTCGGCATCAACACATCTGCCGCAGCCAATACACATTTGAAGGCCATATCTGTCAAGAAAATAAACAAACTTGTGCATTAGACGATGCCTTAGCCTGTCACCAAGTACTTTACGCGGATTCGCTCCACCTGCAACTTGAGCATAGGCAAGCCGCATACAGCTATCCCACATCTTCATTTTACTAAAGTAATCCTGCTGTTTTGTATCATATAGGTAGAAACAGTGACATGTAGGACAAACCCTCGTACAGGCTTGACACTCAACACAGGTCTTCGCCTCCTCGTCATAGACATAGGAATCGTGCGTGGCGGTCATCATGTCTCTGATGGGCACATCGAATTTCATCTCGGCGTTATTTTGTTCAAGCTGATTTTGTGTCTGTTCTCTGATTTGATCTCTTTCAGCTAATGCGGCTTCAGAGACCTCACTGAACAATTCGCTATGTTTTTCGACAAAATCATTACCTTTATCTGAACCAACTTCAACAATGTAGCCATTCTGTAGTTTCGAAACATTCAGATCAAATCCGCTCTCCGGATAGGGCCGCCCATCAAGAACGTTGCAGAAACAACTCTCGCCCGGATTAAAACAATCAGCAGAGATTATGAACATCTTCTCTCTGCGAGCGATGTAAAACGGGTCTTCAAATTCTGCTTCAAGAAAAACCTTGTCCAGAACCTCAATCGACCGAAGATCACAGTCTTTAACTCCGAAGACCGTAAACGGCTTTATTTGCTCCGGCTCTATCGGCTCAGGAAAAACGGCAGCGAGTTCTCGTAGTGGAAAAAGAAATTCCTTTATAGGCGTACATGTACGGATGTTGTTGAACTCTGCCTCAGAGTCAGCGGCCGGATCGTATCTCCTGTAGACATAATGTTGGCCGGTCTTCTTAGGTACATATATGTCCATATCGCCGGCAACAGCATCAAACAACGGCTTTAACTTCGCTATAAACACAGTTTTCATTTTTCTGCCTTGTTTTAATCCTGTCTATTGATGCTATCCATATTTATGCAAAAACATACTATAGCGAACTATATTAAACGGTTTTAAGAACCGCATGCTTTATCTCAATTCAACTCGCCGGCATATAGTAGGGTAGCCGGGCAAGATCCATAGCGATATCAATGGTTATCACTTTAACCTTTTTGGGCGCTGATATATAGCAAGGAGAGAAATTCAAAATGCCCCTTACACCTGCTTTAACCAAGCTATCCGCTGTTTTCTGGGCAGCGTCTCGCGGAACAGCTATTATCGCAAGTTCTATTTTGCGTCTCTTCAGCGTTCGGATATTGGAAGCATCCTCAACTCTCACATTATTTATTTTCCTCCCAACCTTCTTAGGATTAACATCAAAGGCAGCGGCAATCTCCAATCCGTACATCCTGAAACCGGGATACGCCAAGACAGCTGAGCCTAAATTGCCCACCCCTACCAAAGCTGCTCTTTTAACAATATCAAGTCTGAGAATTTTCTTTATTTGCCGAGCAAGATTGTCAACCTCATAGCCCACGCCACGCGTGCCAAATCCCCCAAAATACGAAAAATCCTTCCTAACCTGCCAGGGATTCACGCCAAGGAATTCTGCCAAGTCCTTGCTGGAGATACGCTCATGCCCCTGCTCCGCCGAAGACAGCAATCCACGAAGATAAACAGGCAATCGGCGAATTGTCTCATCTGGAATTCTATGATACCTCATAACAACTACGCTCGGTTAGCACTTGAGTTCACATTCACAAATAGAGCTGTAAAAGATAACTGTTTCCACATTGTGGGTCAATAAAATTTACACAATTTAGACAGTAGCATTTATACTCCTATTGCATAACTCTTTTGCAGAGAGTCGGTTAGCTGATAAAACTGCAAAAAGGAAAAAGCACAAATGACCCAAAGTTCCTGCTTTTCTACAGCTAATATGGTTTTACAATAGGCCGTATTCTCAGAGATCTGTTGCATATGATTTGTCATGCTGAGGCGAGGGCAAAAGGTGAATTGCCAATTCAATCCTATCGTATATAGTGCATCATCAGACTTCTACGGATTGTTGTCCTCAAGCCAATGGCGAGCCATAAGCTGAAAGTCTGCAAAGTCAACCTTGCAGTCACCGTTGATATCACCAGCTACAATTGTCTCGCAAACAGGTTCACCGAAGTATGATTTACTGGCTTTAGCAGTACCGCCATAGGCTCCCATATTGACAATGCCCCCGCTGGGGAACGTCTCTCGTCCGATCGGAGAGGTTGGGTCGCCGGCATCAATACATAGACTTGTGATATCATCCTTGATCCAGCTTTCACCGACCGCATCCCATCGGCCACCTTGGGATTTCAAGTGATAATCATTGTTGCTCGGATCAACAAATTGAGGGTCGGTATCGATATTCCCTTGTCCCCAGACGACTGTTGAGTAAGTGCCAGATATGGATAAGGCGTCATGTCCGCCTTCAATGTCGCAGTAGTTAACTGTCACATGAGAGCCGCGATCTTGGATTTGTGTATTCGAACTGTCTGTTAGAGTGATTGGCTGCGGACAATTCCAGATTATACAGTTAACTAACGTTGCTGTTCCACCACCCGGATTCAGACTATATGGAGGGTCCCACCTGCCCAGATCAAAAAGCCTAATGCCCCTGCCACAGTCGACAATAGTATTGTTCACTAAAAGTGCCTCACATGAATTCTCTACCGCGATGCCTGCGCTACTACAGTCATAGATTAAATTGTTCATTACAATAGGAAAGCACCTGTCCCGCAAGACGACGCCGTGATCATCACTTCCTGCAATCACGTTTCCAATGATAACCGCTGAGCATCGTGTGGGATTTATCATGTCATCGTGTTCCGGATTTAAAAATACGTTGTTTTGTATAAGAGGAGCCGGTTCGCTTTCACCCCATAAATCTACATCGTCATTATCACCACGTTTGCCGGTAAAGAAACAGTCCTTTACTAACACGTATGAATATCTCGTGTGCACACCCTGTCCGATTGAGAGAAACTGACAACCCTTTATTTGTGCTGTTGCTTCTCCAGGGTGCACGGGGTCATCCGCTATAATTGCTATAGCATCGCCTTCAGCATTAGCACTTTCGTCCGGAAGCTTCTGGAAAACACACTTTTCGATATCGACATGACTTGCTAAAGCAACTATTGCCTCATGATACGTCCTCGCACCCGGTTCGTAGTAATCCTGGTGTGCGCCTTCACTATCGGCATACTCAATAACACAGTGGGCAAGCCGACTATCTGCCGCCTCGACAAACATAATCTGTTTCCATGTTGTGCCGTCACCGTAGTGCGTGAAGCGAATCGGCTCTTTTTCAGTCGCCTTGGCAAGCAGTTGTCCGTAAACTATAAGCGCCGCTGCCTGCTTCATCAGAACCACCGTCCTCGGTTCGATACTAACAACAGTACCAGCGGAGACCACAGTGGTATCTTCAATAGCGACTGCTCCAGACCATGTTGTGTCTTCTGTCAGCTCTCCGCTGAGGTGACTTGCCGGTGGAACATACACGATCTCTATAGATCCCGAATCTATAATATTTGCCTCTGTATCCAGAGCCTCTACAGTTATAGTGTTCAGGCCGGCAGTAAGCAAAATCTCACCCTCCCATGTCCCATCATCGACATAAAAATCAGCATCAGCTCCATTTACCGTCACCGAGACCGCTACATCATCCGTTTTGCCCCTAAGCATCACCCTCTCCGTGCCCACAATCCAACTCTGGCCGTTTCGAACCGTGTCTGTTGCTGTTCGAAGAGTTGGTATAAGTGAAAAATCGCTGCTATTGATGGAACTGTTATGCCCTTCAATGGCGAGAAGATTACTTCCTTCGTTGAGCAATTCACCTGCGCTGCCCAGAGCAATCGTCTCCGGCGTGCCAGCCTCGTGTGAAGAAGCCATGGTCTCAAAGGTAGCTGGACCGTCGGGTATATGCCGCCGTGCTACTTCCTGGCCATTTAGATACGCAATGAATCCATCATCGTAATCGATAACAAGCTCTACAACATCATCGCCGGTCAACGATGAAACCGAAAACTCCTTTCGGATATACACCGTAGCGTAGTTACCCTGCATATCGGCCAGAATCGTTACATCGTCGTCATCACCATAGCCAAAACCACTAATACCCACATCCCAGTGCGAATCGTCGAAGCTTATCTCTTTCCAGGCATCGGGCGAGACACTGGGTGCCTCAGAACCTCGATAGAATTTCCAATTATCGCCTGGCGCGATGAATTCGGTCCCTTCTGAGCCAAGCTGTATTGTCATCGAGCAGACGTTACCGTGAACGAACAAGAGCCCTAGAAGAATTATGAGCCTAATCCTTACATCAGTAAGCTTCATGAAAAAAACTCCTTCCTCCAAGTCATTAACCCACGATAAGCAGTCAGAGGCCTGCGGTTATCTTGATGGGACGTAGTGTTGTCCCGGCAAAGAATTTTTACCGGCACCTCGTCGCAGTAAACACTGAAATATCCAGCCGAAAATATCACAGCCACTTCTCTAAAGAATAAGCACTTCTAAATGTATCGCTCTAAGCAGAAAAATTTAATAATTCCCATACAGCAATGAAAATAATACTCCTATAGGTCTTATATAATATCAAAAATGCCTTTTAATATCATCGTCCTAATGTGTGGTTTTCTCGAATAACTTCTGAAAATTTCACGAAATTAGAGTGTTCGATCCTAAAACTGACTTTAATCCCCAATCTTGAACTGTCTTGATATGTCTATTGGAATAGATTACCCCAAACTGAGAATGCCTAAAACCAGCATTTCTTCCCGAACGAGGATTGACAAGATGTGGATAAAATCTTCAAATAAGGGATGCTTATGCATGCTAGCGCCCGTAGCTCAGTAGGATAGAGCATCGGTTTCCTAAACCGGAGGTCGCAGGTTCGAATCCTGCCGGGCGTATTTTAGACTTTGCCACAAGTTAGGTTCCAGATATAGTATTTGATTCTCAATGTAAGCTGCTCAACAAAATTCATGGCAGGTTTATACTTCAGTAAAACATGGCGTCTCAGACGTGACTTTTGTTATTGTATTGGCGAGGTCAGCTTACCTATGGAGGGAATTTAACGCGGAACAAAAGAGTCGCGATAAATTGGGAACATAAACATAACTTTTCAGGTCTGAAATTTACCTAATTAATCCCTTTAGTACAAATTCGACAAGAGCAAGATATCGAAGTTGGAGCACCTGCCCTGAATGCACTTTACGAATTAGAGCTACCTCCACTGCAACTCGTCAAGCTGCCAAAAATGGGCAGGAAGAAATAGTGTTTGTAGCCGTGTACCTCTGGGTGCATCTGTAAGGGCAAGTTTATAGTTGATAAGGTGCATTATAAAGCAATACAAACGCCTTTTCTCACTCTCGTCCGGTTCTAACAAAAAAGGCCACGCGTATATCGCGAAGCCTTAGATTCGACCGCTCTCTGTGATGATCAGCAGGGAGACACGTTAGTTGCCTCGAGTCCCTTCCTGCCCTGTGCAGCCTCGTATTCCACAGCCTGACCCTCATAGAGAGTCTTAAATCCTTCTCCAGCGATATTGGAGTGATGAACGAACAGATCCTCAGCACCATCGTCTGGAGTGATAAAACCGAACCCCTTTTTCTCACTGAACCATTTTACTGTACCTTTTGCCAATTACTCTTCTCCTTAGGCCCGCGCGGCCTGCAACGCCCTTTCCCTCGCTTTCTTCATAAGGGGTACACTCCGAGGGAGCAAAGAATACTCCTTAACAATTTGCTCACACTATCAAAACACCTCCAAACTGTCAACAAAATAACTCGAAAAAGCCAGAAAAACCCAAAATCAAGCGGGTAAATTATTTATTATAATACCCCCGACAAGGCTGCCGTTCAACAACCTGTTTTTGAGCAACTGTCCCAAGGATCGTGGTGGGAAATTTCTCCGATACTCGGGTACCAATAGGCTTTCAGATGACTTGGCGTAGGTTGCATACGCCATTCTCACTACGCAAATGATGCATCAGATACTTATGAGCCAATGCTACTCTGCGTAGTAAGCTACGTAGCACGAGCATCTTATCAGGATCCTGGTAACTTCGCATTATCTTGATCCAAATCTTGTACGTCAAGCCGATCACTCACTTGGTTGCATTATTCATCGGATCACCCAGCCCACGGCTAATATTCTCCCCGTTCCTCTCTTTTTGCTAGAGCAACTGATTGGCCTTACCATAAGTTACTTTGTGAGATTTGTAGAAACTACGAACCAGTTGCTCAATCTCCTCCGGCAGCCGAGACAATGGCGATTTTTCATGCGACAATCGCTTCAAGTCTGACAGCATCTGTGACTCGTGTGGCAACCCTTTGCAGTGGAAGTGCCGTGATAAATCCAAAGCACGCTCTTTTATGATCGCGATTACAGCAGGCCCATCTTCCAGTGAAAGCCTTATTTTGGACGCTCTGAAATAGGCTGGTAGCTTCAAAAAAATCAGCGTTCTTCTTCCTATAACTTCTTTCAGACCCGAGAATTATTGATGTTTCGGTCAGTCAAAAAGCCCTTATGAAGCAGAGTTTTGCCATTACTGAGATAGGTGCTATATAGTCTTGACATTATAGGACTGGTATGATAGTTTGTATAAGGGTGATGGCAGGTTGATTTTTCATCGTGCTTATTCTCATGGAGGAAGGGTGAGACAATTGTTATTGTTTCCCTCTAAGCTTCTCCCGTGGTTAAAGACTGCTTTCTGAAAAGCCGAACAGTGAGCATATGCACATTGCGAAAAGAACAAATCGGCTCGCGGGCAATACAACAAGCTGGCGAATAAGACAAATATTAGCGTAATAACATGTTTTTGGGGAGATCAGAAAGTGAAACTTTGGCATGTTTACAAACTGTCTATAAGTTTGTTTGTGAGTATTCTTATTACGACTACAGCGTCATCAGAGTGTGTTCTGTTCACTATCAATACTGATGACGACTGTCTCTACGCCATAGATAGGTTGACAGCCAGGGCCCAACAAGTAGAGCGGCTTAATCTTAATGGTTTCGTGTCAGGCATCGCATATCATCTCGTCAGCGACACCCTATATGGGGTCACGTACGGCAACACGCCCGGTGAGAACAATCTATACTCGATAGATTACTCGACGGGTTCGACCAGCTTAATAGGCTTTTTAGGAGTCTCACAGATGGAAGCTCTGGCGTGCGATCCCACATCGGGCCAATTGTACGGCACAACTGCCCGCTCAGCACGCGATGGCCTCTACGTTATTGATTCCTCCACCGGTGCCGCAACCTTCGTCGGCCCCATCGGCTTGCCTGATTTATATTATCAAACAGTCTACGGCCTATCGTTTCATCCGCAAACGCATGTTCTATACGGTTGTGCCAGCGGTACTTCGCCTGGTTGGGCTGCCTTAATCGAAATTGACAAATCAACCGGCCAAGGGACATTGGTTGTTGAGTTGTCCCAACATATTGGCGATATTGCGTTTGATCCTGACAGTAATATCCTTTATGGCATTGACAATCGCGCGCCGAATCATTACGGCAACTTATACACCATTGACATTGATACCGGAGATATGATGCTTATCGGCCCGACTAGATTGGGCGCTGCTCTAAATCTCGAGTTTGTCGAGGTCGTCAGCACAGAGGAAATGGTCACTGTACCCGACGTGGTTGGTCTTTCTCAAGCAGATGCTGAATTCGAAATTACCGCGGCTGGCTTGGATGTAGGAAATATAACATTTGCAGGCAGTGATACCATTCCGGTTGGATACGTAGTCGCTCAGAACCCTGAACCAGAGGCACAGGCAATCATTGGCTCTTTGGTTGATTTGGTTATATCCTCTGGCCCTGCCGTTGACTATTTTACTGAGCAGTTTACACTAAGTTCGGGTTATTTTGATTTATCTTACAAGTCCCTGCTATTTACACCTATAGATAGTTCATATAGCTGTTGTATAAGTGATATATCTGCGTTACCAACCGATCCATCCGGCGGTACATCTGTTTCGCTTGGGGATGACGATTATGAGCGTG
>CAYSPM010000014.1:0-9414 GCA_964432925.1 uncultured Pirellulales bacterium
AACAATCCGCATGAAACGCAGCCTTCACAGTCGCTGGATTTAGTTCTTGCAGGTTTATTTGCTGAGATGATTTGATTTCCTCGCGCTTATTGCAAAATGTGTTTGTTTGGGAACCCTTCTTGCAGACGCAAAGCCATTCAGATTCTCTGACCTGCATCCAAAAACATCGCTAACTTGTTTTTCTGTCTTAGAACGATGTTTTGCTTTATTTTTCATTCCTTCCCTTTCTTTATTTTATGTTTCTTCTGATCACCATATCTCTTTGTTTATTATAGAAGATTATGCCCTGCATTATAGTTTTTAATATAATTTTCAAAAATTTATCGAGTTCACTATCTTTATTATAATCAGCTTCTGCAATATAATCAACTCGGGCATTTTTAAATAACGTTTTACATATCTGTAAGCTTTTTCTCTTTTGCCGATTAAAAACAGCGATAGAGTAACCTCCGTTCTTTGTGGTTACCGTCATACAGGGAACATCAGTCATCCCATCTCCTATATAAATTATATTCGAAAATGGGATTGGACGATCTCCTTCATCCATAAATTCGTTTATACTCTCAGTTAATTTTTCTCTTCCCTTGTTTATTCTGAATAAGAACTGAGTTTTTACTGTATCCGTCACAACAAGTTTTGGATAAATTGGAGCACCATAATGATTATAGTAATATTCAGATGCAAAAATATTATAAAAATAATCCTTAATTTTAGTTCTACTTAAGATTTCTTTTAAACCAGAAGATATTATATAGTGTCTTACTTTGATTTTATTGTTCGACTCTTTTTCAACAAATTTATTGATTCTCGGAAAAAACGTTGTTACTCCAGAAAAATATTGAACTTTTGATGCCATTTTTCCTAAATCAGATTTACTAATTCGCAAAGATGCTTGATTAGCTTTCCTTAACATTAACATCATATAAGTGATTATCTGCTCTCCTTTAATCTTGGTATTCTCCTTTTGGACTTCCTCCCAAAATTCTTGAGGTTTTATATTCAACTGTGGAAAGACAGTGTACTCCTGCATAGGTTGAGGACTCAACGTTCCATCAAAATCATAAATTATTGCTATAATATTTCGTTTCATTTTCTACCTCTAAGAATGATTATGCAGTTTCTATATAAGCAACGCATCAGTGGTCATTCTTTGTCATTGGCTTCACGGGTCCGTGTGCAGCCGGTTTATCCTGCGTAGCCTTGTGCGAAGAACTGCTGCATGGGCTAAAGCCCATCCTACAGTATAAAATCTTATCGTTTTATCAAAGTTGTTAAAAGCTGCGGTAAAACCGCAGGCTAAATAGAGATTGCTTCGTCGCTAAGATACTCTCACTGCGTCACATACGGTACTTATCATAAATTTGACGTTTTCCAGAGGTGCTTTTCCATCGAAAACTGCGCTTCCGGTGACAATAATGTCAGCCTCCATTCGAGCCACGTCCACAATATTATTGCGAGTGATGCCGCCATCGATGCCCACGAGAATATCTTTCTTCGCATCTCGAATCATTTGCCTTAACTTTCTAATCCGGCCCTTAGTAGAAGGAATGAACTTCTGTCCGCGCCAGCCTGGATTAACCGCTAAAAGAAAGACCATTTCGAGTTCATCCATAAGCGGGATAATAACTTCAAGTGGCGTGCCAGGATTCAAGGCAACACCGCGTAGAATACCCCTTTCGGGGTCGTTAGCGTTGGTCATTTCTCCCAGCGCCTGTAGAACGCGATGTATATGTCGGGATGACTCAACCTGCACGGTAATCATATCCGCACCGGCAGCGACATAACTTCGGAGCTTATCCAAAGGTTCATCTATCAGCAGGTGTATGTCTTTGAGAAGCGGCGTTTTCATGGCTTTTATAAAGCCGGGCCCAACGGTCATCATGGGGCAGAGACATCCATCCATTACATCAACATGCAATAGTTTCACACCTGCCTCTTCCATGAGCTTTAGCTCAGAGCCGAGAGACATCAAATCCGCTGTAAGGATGCCTACACTGATAAGTGGCGACGATTTGCGTAATTCATCAAAAAGCGGTTTGCTTGCGTTTTCAGCCCACATTCTTTTTCTCTTGTTTTTTTAAGTTCTGATATAACTGGTAAGCCTCAGAGGCTTCCATATCCTCATGAACAACCTTGCGGATAGCCTGCATCATGGCTTTTGGCGTTTTGCTCTGGAAGATGTTGCGTCCCATGTCAACGCCGGATGCGCCTTGCTGGATAGCGTTATAAGCCATTGTCAGGGCGTCAAGCTCAGGGATTTTCTTGCCGCCAGCCATCACGATCGGGACCGGACAGGAAGCTGTCACCGTCCTGAATCCGTCCGGAATATAGTACGTTTTGATGAGCTGAGCCCCAAGCTCAGCACAAATTCGGCAAGCCAGGCGGAAATATCTGGCATCTCTGACCATGTCTTTTCCGACCGCCGTCACTGCCATCGTAGGGATTCCGTAACGTAGTCCCATATCTACGAGTCTGGTCATATTATGGACCGAGCGGGTCTCGAATTCACCACCAATAAATACTTGCAGGGTAATCGCTGCCACGTTCATACGAATAGCATCCTCGATGTCAACAGCCAATTCTTCGTTCGACAGTTCTTTGAGTATGCTTGGGCCGCCGCTGCAGCGCATCACGATCGGTTTATTCAATGTAGGCGGTACCGTGGTCCGCAGAATCCCGCGTGTGAGCATTATAGCGTCGGCGTGCTCCATCAGCGGCACGACCGTCAAATCAATCCGCTCGAGCCCGGTTGTAGGACCTTGAAAGTAGCCATGGTCAATCGCGAGCATTACTGTTCGGCCCGTATGCGGATTGAATATCCTCGACAGGCGATTTTTCATGCCCCAGTCAAGAGCACCAGCTCCTTTGAGGAAAAAGCCCGGAGTTTTCATCGGAACATCTTCATAAAACTTTTTTGCTTCTTTCACTGCTTCGGTATCAGCCATTATTCGTTCCTTTCTTTTACTCTCGTTTCTCCGGTCACCAGGGTAGAATTACGATCTTTGCTTTTCGCTAAGTTCTTTCAAGCTGATCCAGATTATCCCAGAAATAAAGTAGATTACTGTTGCATATATAATTGCTTTCTTAAAGGCCTCCAGCCGAGCCTCATACACATCTTCTCCAGAAACTGCGACCCATATTGCCGTAAAGAAGCACACAGCAAGTGAGCCAATCGCGATAATAGCTGATGCATAATACATGCCTGATTTTCTTGCTGGCTTTGTTTTTTCCTCGGTTGTTGTTTGTACGATTTTCTGTGCTGCAATGTCTTCTTCAGTTAACTGGCCCATTTTCTGCCGAGCTCCGAAGAAAGCCGACAGGATTGTGTAAAGAATTGCAGTACCCAGCCAAACCGGAATAGTCAGGAAAAACAAGTGGATGTAGCCGAAGACGTACGTGGCGATTAAGCCAACAGCTAACGTCACCGCCCAAGCAATAAGGGCTGGCCAGTTCATCATCTTGCCCTGATGCCACGTCCAATATCGAGTCAGCCCGATTCGCGGAAAGATCCAGTGCTCCATGAACACGATAGCCCCTACCGGCATAAGCAACAATCCGTAGAGGCCTACGAAATCCAAGAGCTTAGTAAACACAAACGGTGAGCAAGCAACAATTGTTGTAAGGGTTCCGGCAGCGAGGGTCACGAGCCAGCGTGGCCAATTCGGAGTGGCAACCTGTAGTGCCAATCCCGCACGATAAATTGTAGGGTTGGACGTTGTCCAGCCGGCGATTACCACTGCTAATGCACCGGCCAAACCAAGTGCGGTCACAGCTACAGAACCGGAGTCCAGTTCTGTAAGAGGCCTGCCGATGATTGTCGCCGCCCCGGCGCCCATGATACCAGCACAAATCCACGCAAGATAATGTCCCAGATACATACCGAACGCTGAATAGAATCCATAGCTGGCCCGCTTGGCATACCTTAATAGGGCCATATCGGACAAACCAAGGTGCATCGCAAGATTGCATAGCCAGGCAAACGAGACAATATGCAGAAATCCCAAAGCGTCTTCTTGTCCGGGTCGAGGTCCAGGCCAGATTTTAGCGTCGGCCAATCGCCAGAAGTCATAAAAGCTTTCCAATCTGCCAATCTCAGGAGTACTTACAACTATCGCAGGCAGCAGCGCAAGTGCTCCCGCGATAAACATAAGGAACATCCAGGGCGAGCAGACTTCAGAAAACTGTGCCAGCTTCCTGAATCCCAAAATAGCTAAAGTTACAACCACCGCTCCAACGCCAACCACTACGAACACAAATCTGATATCTGTTGGAAACCACCCAATCTGGTCGGGAATGCCGAATGCCATGCGCAGAGCCGACGCCGAAACCGTTATCATCGCCCCTGCAAGTATGCAGTACATAACCGCATTGAGGATGTTATAGATAACCATAAATGCAGGCCCACATATTCTGCGCAGATACCAGTACAGAGTGAGCCGTGTCCTGACCGCAATGGGCGTGCATACCAGCGCCCAGGATAAAACAGCAAGTAGATTGCCAAATATCAGGCCTACAATAACATCACACGTATGTGCGCCCCTACTTACAAATAGTGCCCCAATCACAAACTCCGTCGCCGCTACATGCTCACCTGCAAATACTCCAGCAAAGTGCCTACCACTTTGCAACTTATCCTCGGTAACCGGCTGCCGTTCGAACTCGTTGAGTTTGTCGAGCCGTTCAATCAGACTTGAAGGCTTTGATTCCGCCATTGTAAAGCCCTTTCCAATAAAAGGCACAAAGTTTCAGAGGAACACAGGCATAAAGTGCTTTGTCCCTATGTGCTTTAGCCCCTGTTAAACCCTTTCCATTGTCTCGTATCTCTTATCTTGTGAATCGTGGCTCGCTTCACGATTCACGCGTCACGAGTATCACCGACGTTTATTAGTCACTGTCACCTCATAGTCTTTCACTTCTCTGAGCCATGCATCTGCCACCGGAACATCTGATTTTAGACAATAATAATCCCATACTGCTCCAAATGGTAGCGTCTTTAGTTCTTCGAGTACGGCCAGACGCGATGTATAATCACCCTGAGCTTCCATTTGACGCAACTTCTCCGTAGGCTCAAGAAGTGCAGCAAGAAGTGCTTTTATCATACAGCGCGTCCCTATCACCCACGCCGCCACTCTATTGATGCTCGCATCAAAGAAGTCCAGCCCAATGTGCACTTGTTTAAGATAGTCGCCTCTTACAAGCTCCTCAGCTATAGCCCGAAGTTCATCTGATAGAATAACTACATGATCGCTATCCCATCTAACTCCCCGGCTTACATGAAGCAGTATCTCGTCGAGGAAAGTTAGTATGCTCGAAATCTTATCCGAAACAACCTCCGTCGGATGAAAATGCCCTGTGTCCAGACAGAGTAACGTATTATTTTGGATAGCATAGCTCAGATAGAATTCATGTGAACCAACAACATAACTTTCTGAGCCAATGCCAAAGAGTTTACTTTCAACCGAATCCAATAAATACTTACGGTCTACCTTCTCGGCGAGTATTTCGTCGAGTGACATTTTCAATCGCTCACGAGGACCCTTGCGATCAACAGGGATGTCCTTGAATCCATCTGGAATCCATACATTCGTCACACATGCAGTTCCGAGCTTTTTGCCCATCTCTGCACCGATTGTTCGGCAAGCAATTCCATGCCGAATCCAGAATTTGCGTATGTCATTATCCAGACTTGACAGAGTAAAGCCACTGTCTGCCTTTGGATGCGAGAAAAATGTACCATTAAAATCCATTCCCTCGCAGTTGTCTTTTGCCCAGTCGATCCAACGTGCAAAGTGCTCCGGCTTGAGTTCATCTCGCTCAACTCTTTTCCCGCCTGTTTCGGCATATATTGCATGCAGGTTCAGCCTGTGTCTTCCAGGTATAAGGCTCATTGCTTTTTCCAGGTCCGTCCGCAATTCATCTGCCGTGCGGGCCTTACCCGGATATGCTCCCGTAGCCATTATCCCGCCGCCGCTTAAGCCCTCACCACTCTCAAAGCCTCCCACATCGTCTCCCTGCCAGCAGTGAAGCGATATAGCAATCTCAGCTAATCGTTTCATAGCCTTGTCGGCATCGACGCCCATATCAGCGTAACGCTGCTTAGCAATTTCATACGCTTTTTCAATTTCTTTTAAACTGGCCATCTTTTTCTATTCTCCCATCTGCCAGAGGCAAGTATTATCCATAGCAGGCTTTTACACTACCCCGTATTTTGTTTCATGCTTTTTGAAATCTTGATAAGAGTCTTTGCTCTGCTTGTTTCGTCCAGAGTCCATTATTAAGGTACCGGGCAACATCAGGCATTTTTCCGCTCAGCTCACTCAGCAGCACTAAGCCAAGGTCTTTGCAAGCTGGATAAACGATAATCTTGCCTGCTACTGACCGATTCTCAACTGCCCGAATCCCATCGACCGCACCTTTTAGTCCACAAATAGCTGCCACGCTCACATTTGTATCGAGCCCGCCCGACTCAACCTTCTCAAGCATCCGCCTCATATCATCCAGCGTTGAGCCGCTCGTTCCAATGAAATATAACCGCTTTTGTATGTAAGTTTCCAGATTTATCTTTGCAGTGACTGTCGCGGGTATGCCTGCGAAGATGTTTATCAATCCTCCCTCGGCTGCACTAAGCACCGAAGCAGCCACCAATTCTGGCACCGGCGCCATTAAGACCGTATAGTCAAAGGCCTCGGAGATTTTCTGTTTTGCTGGATTGTAAGCCATGTATCGAATTGCGTTTTTCTCGGCCAGAGGGCCTGCGATTCGTGTCAATATCTCCAGTCGATCATTATCTATGTCACCTGCGAAAATGCTGACACCTTCGACGCCTTGACAGACATTTCGTATCACATGCATCATTCCCATAGGTCCGCCTGCTCCGATGACGTTGATCCTGTCGCCGGAACGAATCTCACCCGTGGTTGGGATTATTTCCATAGAATCTGCTGGCTCTGAGCCTGTAGTCCCGATTATGCGAATACCACCATAGTGCACGCGACCAACAGTAGTGGTAACATCTCTGCTAAACTTGCCGCCGCACAGAGCAATGTTCAAAAGACCATGCGCAGCGACCTTTGCGAATAGCGCCTCAACAACTTTTGCGTTCGACCCAAAGTAGATTACATCGTCGTACAATCCGTCAGCAAGCTGTGAAATATTTGACGCCCTTATTATTTCGATGCCCAAGTTTTTTGGCGGTTCGGATTTTGAAATCCACGTTATTTGAGCTGGCCTGCCATAATTAGTAAATAAACTAACCAGCGCGTTTTTGCTTGCTGTTACATCAGCAACAATTAGCATCTTTCCACCAGCTTTTATGTTAGTTCGTTCCTCGCAGGCATAAGCATCTTCAACACATGCCCAAGGCTCTACCAGAGCAACGGCAGAACAGGATAGCTCGTCACTAACAGGTAAAAGCAACGACTGGCCGTCAGGCGAAGTAATGACCCTCTCATCCATTAAAACATATTCCTGAAGAGCCCCTTCAAAATTGTATCCGAATGCAGCGTTCGAGCTGGCGGTGCGAAGCCATCGGTAGTCGGTTTGGACAAGGTATCGCTCGCCCGGCTTAAAATCCTTTATTTCAGGACTAACCTCTTCAATCCTTACCACAGCCTCATGCCCAGGTACGGTTGGAGCCTCACCTGGAACATAGCTCGGTATTTCTCTAAGCACTGAAGAAGCAATGCCTGAAACTATGTCACTCTTGCGAACATGCGAGGAGAATTGCTTAAGTAGTTTAAGGTCAGAAAAACAGAGCCCCACCGCCTCTATACGACAGAGAATCTGGTGTGGACCTGGTCCAAATAATTCTTTCGACTTATTCAATATGAGCTTGTCAGGCCCAACCAACTGGACAGCACATTGAGTTTCAGGTAGATTCGCCACTTTATGCCTCAGCAGCCGTATCTCGGGTCACGAGTTGCGGGGCACTAATTCCAATATCTCCTTAGGAGTCGTGTTCTCATTTAAACTAACAAGTTTATCTTCTTCTTTCGGCTGAAGCAAGCTGCCAAGTGCCTGGAAGAATTCATTTTTCTGGGCAACGCCTTTGAAATTTCTCTTTGCCCATTCGCTGGTATATCCCAGTCCGCATTTTTGTTGCAGCACCGAATGAGCGTAAACTATATGTGCGCCTTTCAAGAAAATCGGCACTAATGGCGATAGTTCCTCACTTGCGAAGTCGTCCACAAATTTCTGGCCGGGACTGTTCATTTCTGTCCCTACGACTACGGGCAGGTACAGTTTCTCGACCAGCTCGATTACGTGGTAAAGGTTCTTTAGCTTTTGCTCAGAAGTCCCCGGCCCATAGTTGCGATCCGGGATGACATTGATGGCAGCTGCACCGGTACTCATAGCTACATTTAGAAGCTCTTCGATAGCCTGCTCACCCTCGCTCGTCCCATCCAGCCACGTCATGGTTGGGATTGCTCCGGCAGCCAGCAGGAATTGGTTTGTATCAGCCATGCGCGGGAACGAGCCCTTATCCGGCAAAACATATCCAACACCTCCGCGTTTCATCGTCTTAGCCCGGATTGTATTTAGAAGTTCTCTGCCCTCCGGTAGCTGTGTGAATTTAATCTGCACACCGAGTTTTTTAAACCAGAATTTAGTAAGCTCGTCGGTGTCTTTAAAAATCTCCTTTGCCTTTCGAGCGTATGCAAGACACATGTGTCGCTCCGTCGCATTGCCCGATGGTGTTAGAATAAGCACATCCTGCTCATAGTCCAACTCGGCTGGCTTTAGATATTGATTAACTCGCAGCATTAAATCTCTGTTTCTTTGCTGTGCAGTTTCGCGAAGCCCTTTTAAAAACTCAAGCAGTTCACCCTGTAGCTTTGCACTTGGAAACCCCACACCCATGTGATACGAGATACCAGGCTCTCCGGGAGAATTGATAACCCTATCGGAAAATTCCGGCACAAACACCCGTGTTTCTATACCTGCGCAGCCTTTAAGGCCGAGCATCCTCGCCGCCTCAAGAAACTCCTCAAGTGCGTCCAAAACATCAAAGTCCACGACTTCTGCCACGGCAAGTCCTGCCTTGCGCGCCAGCCACGCAAACTTGCTTGGAGAATAGCCGTAACTATTGTAGGAGAAGAAAGTGTGACAGTGCAGATTAACATCCGTGCCCGGTTGCGGTAAAGTAACCTCACCAGATGAGACCTTCTCACACAGCGATAATAGAGCTTCCTTTCGCTCGGCAGGATCGAAACTATCCAGCTTGCGTTCAAGTTCTTCTATCAAGTTACCGGCTCTGGGAAAATTGTTCATTTTTATCCGCCTACGGCGGAGTTTATAGTTGATTGTTCATCGATGAACTACGAACAAAGCTGGTAGGGTGAGACTTTCATCCTTCGCAGTCCCTAAGGGACGGAGAATGGATGCTACACCGTAATATAATTGGTGGGCTAAAGC
>CAYSPM010000014.1:9514-29383 GCA_964432925.1 uncultured Pirellulales bacterium
GCCCACCCTACGGATAGTATATTTTATTGTACTGTTCGAGCCAGATTTCACTATCTTGCGGCTGGTATTCTTTCAGTTCAAACGAGTTGCGTACAATTTCTCTAACTTCTGCCAGCGATTTAACCTGCCCTGTTGCTCTGGCTTGCATTAGGATATTGCCGCTGGCGGTTGCCTCGATCGGGCCGGTGATGACTCTTTTGCCCAAAGCATTAGCTGTGAACTGACAAAGCAGCTCATTCTGTATACCTCCTCCTACAACGTGAAGTACGTCAATTTCGTGTCCGGCAATATCCTCAATTGCTTTCATCACCGACCTGTATTTCAAAGCAAGGCTCTCAAGCAGCATTCTTATCATTTGTCCTTTGTCGTTGGTTGTCACTTGTCCTGTTTTAGAAAGGTATTCATTTATTCTCTTAGGCATGTCACCCGGGGCCAGAAAGTCGGTGTAATCAACATCAATATGACCTGCAAAAGGCTCAGCTTTTTCAGCCATTCTACTGAGCTGGACATAGGATAGGTCTTGGCCTTGTTGTTGCCACTGTCGTTTGCACTCCTGCACCAGCCACAAACCCATAATATTTTTCAAAAGGCGAATTGTATTTTCAACTCCTCCCTCGTTTGTGAACTCGTATTCGAAGGTCTTGTCATTGATGATTGCCTCGGGTATTTCAATTCCCATAAGCGACCATGTGCCCGATGAAAGGTAAGCCCATCTCTCATCGGCGGCGGGCACCGCCGCCACGGCTGATGCTGTATCGTGTGAGGCCGTCGCAATGATAGGTATATGATCACAGTTGAGTTCTTCAGCAACTTGTTTACTTAGCTGACGGACGATCGTGCCGGGTTCGAAAATAGCCGGCATGATATCGATCGGAAGTCCCAATTTATTAAATATTTGCTCTGACCACTGCCCCTTTTTCATATCCATAAGTTGAGATGTACTGGCAAGAGTGTATTCAGCAAAAACGTGTCCACATAAACTATACGAGATTAAATCCGCCATGAAGATTAACTTTTTGGCCTTAGCCAAAACATCTGAATTCGTTAGTCGCATTGCTAATAGTTGATAGACTGAATTAAGCTGCATAAACTGGATGCCGGTGTTTTCATAGATTTGGCGTTTACCCCGTGAGATATTACTTACATTTGAGGTCTTGCATCTCTGCTTATTCAGGTCTATCTCACGGGGTTTACTTATGAGCTCGAATGCCTTTTCCATGATTCCATCGGTTCGGCTGTCTCGATAGTGGTAAGGATTTTCAATTAGTTTTCCGTCAGCACCGATAAGTCCGAAATCAACGCCCCAACTATCAACGCCGATTCCCTCGACCCTGTCGCCAGCTTCTTTTACTGCTTTGCGTATGCCGACCTTAACCTCCGAGAGTAGCTGGCCAAAATCCCAGCGCAGTGATTCTTTCTCCTGGATCGGCCCATTATTAAAGCGGTGGACCTCATCAAGAGTCAGCTTCTTAGGCGATACTGAACCCAGCATTACTCTGCCGCTTTCAGCACCGAGGTCAACCGCGATATATTTTTTCTTTTCTGCCATCGACAATTCCTTAATAGTGATTGGTAATTGGTGAGTAGTGAATGGTTAATCAATAACCATTTAAGCAGTAACCATCTAACCAATCGCCTCTCGATCGTAAAGACGATTTTATAACTTGGATTCTTTAGCAGTGCAAACCGAAAATCAGGGAGAATGCGTAGTGACCCCTTAAAAACAAGACACTTTTAATCGGCAGCGAGGCTACCATACGCAGCCGCAACTTCACTCGGGGTTCTGTACCCAAGAACTGAATGTGTCCGTTCTTGGTTGTGATAATTCACATAAGCTCCAATAGCAGCCCGGCTTTTCGACAACGAATTATAAACATTGGCCCAAGCCTCATCTCCCTTTCATTGTACGAATCACTTGTTCAATATTAGGGAGTGTATGAAAAGTTCAAAGTGATTTTTTAGTTTAAGCTGATACTTCCCATTACAGGGTAGTGCGTTACCGGATGGACTGCAAATCGGGAGAAGGGACGGCATATCAATACACGCAAGAAATATCCAAGCGATTCAGGCCATTCGCGGCAAGAAGTGGATAGGATATAATAGAATTGCATTCTGAGTGATTTGGCTTACAATATCGCCCATGAGGATGCCGCTTTCACGAATATAACACAGAAAAAGGAAAGGGGTCTAACATGTTCAGAGCTAAATGTCTTGGTATGGCCTGCATAGCAATAGCGATGCTTGCTGGTTCATATCAGATGGGCCTTGCCGAACCAACAGCCGAGGCAGTGAAACAGGCTGAGGTGACGATTGATGCTGAAAAAGTTGGTGAGCCGATTTCCAAGTATATCTACGGCCAGTTTATCGAGCACCTCGGACGCTGTATTTATGGCGGTATATGGGCGGAGATGATAGAAGATCGTAAGTTTTATTACTCGATAACCGACGATTTTAATCCATGGGCCACCGCAACAGACCCATTTTGGCGAGCAGGGCCATACAAATATCTAAATGCCTCTCCCTGGAAAGTCATCGGGCCAGCCGGCACGGTCACAATGGATTCCGCAAACGCCTACGTCGGAGAGCATTCACCGGTTATTAATCTGCCCGGCGATGGAACGATAGCGGGAATCTCACAGGATGGTCTGGCACTTATAAAGGATAAAAAATATATCGGTAGGATCGTCCTTGCCGGAGACGAAGGTGCTTTGCCGGTTTGGGTGCGACTGGTGTTGGACGATGGTCAAACCATTGGTCAGGTCATCGGCAAGATAAGCTCCGAATTTCAGGTATTTCCTTTGATATTTACGGCTCCATCCTCGAGTGAAAATGTCACAATCGAAATTTATAGTAAAGGGGCTGGAAAATTCAAAATCGGGACACTGTCATTAATGCCGGCGGACAACATCAAGGGTTGGCGTAAAGATGTTGTTGCATTGTTAAAAGAGCTTAATTCACCTGTATATCGCTGGCCGGGCGGCAACTTTGTAAGCGGCTACAATTGGCGGGACGGAATTGGCCAACGCGACAAAAGGCCTCCACGGAAAAACCCCGCCTGGAAAGGTGTCGAGCACAACGATGTCGGTATCCATGAATATATGGAGTTAATGGAATTGATAGGTGCAGAACCGTTTATTGCAGTTAATACGGGCCTTGGCACCGTTGAAGAAGTTGCAGACGAGGTCCAATACTGTAACGGCTCAGCCGATACGCCCTTGGGAAAGCAGCGCGGCCAGAATGGTCATCCTGAGCCATTTAACGTTAAATGGTGGGCTGTGGGTAATGAAATGTACGGTTCATGGCAACTGGGACACATGTCTCTGGAAGAATACGTGAAAAAGCATAACCGTGTAGCTGAGGCGATGTGGAAGGTTGACAGAAGTATTAAACTGATCGGCGTTGGCGAGGTAGGCCAATGGAGCGAGAGCATGCTGAAGGTCTGCTCAGATTATATGAACCTTATCAGTGAGCATATTTACTGCAAAGAAAAGAGTGATGTCACTGAACATACAAGGCAATTAGCTGAACAGATAAAGCGTAAAGCAGATGAACATAGAGAATACCGCGAGGAAATCAATGAATTAAGGGGTAAGGATATTCGGATTGCTATGGACGAATGGAATTATTGGTACGGTAACTATATATACGGCGAGTTGGGAGTTCGGTATCATCTTAAGGATGCCCTCGGTGTTGCTATTGGCTTACATGAATATTTTAGAAATAGCGATCTGTATTTTATGGCTAATTACGCCCAGACAGTCAACGTCATCGGCTGCATCAAGACCAGCAGGACCGCCGCCGCTTTCGAGACGACGGGCCTAGTTTTGAAACTTTACCGCGCCAACTTTGGCTCCCTTCCGATTGAAGTCACTGGTGACATCGCACCGATAGATGTAGCAGCCGCATGGACCCAAGACCGCAAGACCTTTACGGTTGGCGTAGTTAATCCTACGGACCAAGCGTGTGAGATCACAATGGACCTAAGAGGCGTACAACTTGCCGGCACCGGCACGCTTGGACTGATTGCCCACTCAGACCCTATGGCTTACAATGAGCCCGGCGAAGAACCCAACGTTTTGATTGAAGAAAAGCCGGTTACAAATGTCTCTGACCGGTTGACTGTGCCGCCCCTTAGTATTAGCCTTTACAAATTGACTGTTCGATGAGCCATTAATGTCAGCAAGCTAAAAGTTGAAAGGAGATTTGATATGTCGAGAATCCAGCGTACCTGCACTATTTCTATGATTGTAGCCGTTATGGTTAGTTTGTCTTATCCCGTTTTTGCAGCTAATCAGAAGGCTGCGGTGACGATTGAGGCCGACAAAACAGGCGAGCCAATTTCCAAGTACATCTATGGTCAATTTATCGAGCACCTCGGCCGATGTGTTTACGGTGGTATCTGGGCTGAAATGCTTGAAGACCGCAAATTCTATTTCCCCATTTCGGCGGATTATGATCCATACCGCCGCACGCAGGGCGTGTCCAAAGATAATCCGTTTGCGATAGTGGGCGCGTCACCTTGGCAAATCACGGGGGCGCCCGATTCGGTGACTATGGTCAAAGAAGATTCTTTTGTCGGCGAGCACACCCCGCTCATTCAGCCCAACAGTGGTATCCGACAACTCGACTTAGGATTGGTTAAAAATAAGAAGTATGTCGGTTATATTTACCTCAAGGCCCAACAGCAAAGTGCAAATGTGATGGTGTCACTTCTTTGGGGCGTCAGTCCGAAAGATCAAGATACCGCTCAGTTTACGGTTACGGCGAACCAGTACACCAAGTATCCATTCAGGTTTACCGCCGGTGCCGACACTATGAAGGGCAAGCTGGAAATCAAAGTAGCCGATGGGGCATGCTTTGTGGGCACAGTTTCCCTGATGCCAGCGGATAACATAGATGGCATGCGTGCAGATACACTGGAGCTGCTGAAAAAACTCAACGCCCCGATGTATCGCTGGCCCGGCGGAAACTTCGTCAGCGGCTACGACTGGCGTGACGGCATTGGCGATCGGGACCATCGACCCCCTCGCAAAAATCCGGCATGGACCGGGGTTGAGCACAACGATTTCGGCTTCCATGAATTCATTCACTTCTGCCGTCTGCTTAATGCCGAACCACTGGTGACCGTTAACACCGGCTTCGGCGATGCCTACTCCGCAGCCGCCCAACTGGAATACTCCAACGGTTCAGCCGATACACTCATGGGAGCTTTACGGGCCAAAAACGGCGACCCGGAATCCTTTAATGTTCGCTACTGGGCTATCGGCAATGAAATGTGGGGAAGATGGCAGCTTGGCTATATGAGGCTGGAGCATTACGTCCTCAAACATAACTGGGTCGTGGACAAAATGCGCGAAGTTGATCCAGATATCATCCCCATCGCTTCCGGAAATGCCGGCCAATGGAGTGAAGGATTACTGAAGAGCTGCTCAAATCATATTGACCAGATAGCGGAGCATTTCTATTGCCGGGAGAAACCGGACCCGATCGAACATGCCGCTCAAATCGCCGACAATATCAAACAGAAAGTTAAGTTCCACAAGGAACTCCGTCAAAAATTGGATTCCCTGAAAGGAAAAGATATCCGAATCGCCATGACTGAGTGGAACTATTGGTATGGCCCATATATATTTGGTGAATTAGGAACCCGGTATTTCCATAAAGATGCTCTGGGGATTGCCAAAGGCTTGCATGAATACTTTCGTAATTCGGACATTATCTTCCTGGCCAATTATGCTCAGACAGTTAATGTCATCGGCTGCATAAAGACAACTAAAACAGAAGCCTGCTTTGCTACGACGGGTTTACCTTTGATGCTCTATCGCAAGGAGTTTGGTATATTACCGATTCAGGTGGGCCAGACTGAAACTCCATTAGATATCGCTGCAGCCTGGACAGAGGATAAAAAGGCATTGACAGTTGGCATTATTAATCCGACAAGTGACACCTATCAGGTCAATATGAATCTCAAAGGGGCCGAGCTAAAAGATAAAGCTAAGGCCTGGATTATAACCAGTGACGATCCCATGGCGTACAACGAGCCGGGAGAAGCACCTAAGGTGGTGATTAAAGAGGCAGAAGCTACGGACCTTACCCAAACGGTATCAGTGGTCCCCTTGAGCATCAGCCTATACAAAGTGGCTGTCAAGTAGAAAGACTGATACGGGACAATGCGGTTTAGTTCTTTTGAAGAGGCAACAGGCTATTGCGGCAAGTGCCTAAAGCAAGTGCCTGTAGGCAGGCAAGGCATACGTCATCTGCCGCATCTGATTCTAACTTTGCTAACGGGTTTCTAGGCTATATTCTGGATTCGCGATGCCCGGAAAATCTATGTATGGAAGTGTCTGGATTGCGGCGCAATAGTGTATAAGGTTATGAGTTAGAGAAACTCCAATGTTTAGCCACAAATCTTGACTGTCGTCAGACAAGTTTATTTGGGGGTTCTAATGTTTTATGATGCAAGGAGATATTTGAATCTATGGAATGCAAAAGGCAGCAAAATCTGAAAAATTGCAATTGTTCATATCCCGGCTGCGATAAGAAGGGGATATGTTGTGAGTGTATAAGTTATCATCTTTCTATGAGGCAACTGCCCGGCTGTTGTTTCCCTGATAAGGTTGAGAAGACCTACGACCGCAGCTTCAGGGCATTTGCCAAGGCCTGGAAATTATAAGCTCAACGCATAAGGGACTAATTTCTAAAAGCAGGTTCTCCTTCACTTATTATATAAGCAATTTTCCTATTTCTTGGTACCGCTCATCAATCATTTGAGAATAGCAATCTCATCAATAGAAACCACTGCATGATAGTCTTCTGAAAAGCGGATATAACGTGACAGAAAATGGGGGACTATTGTTCCTGTTTCAGAGCTGAGCGAATAATTTTGGCTCGAAGTGCGTCCCTGTGTGTTGCATCTAGAGACTTTCCATAATTCAGTTGAAGATGGGCAGGCAAGGTCAGCATAAACAGACGGTTTATGGTTCTGATAGACAAGCCGTGGTCTTCCCTTACCGCATTGCCGGTGCCCTTAAGTTCGCAGAGTCTTTTTATTGCAGGCGTTGAGGCGCCCATATGCTCGTGCATATTCAAGCCAAGACGCAGGTGGCTGAGCAAAAACAGCGCCTCCTGCGAGCTTATCAAACGGGCGTTCTGCAGCAGTGCCATAGCTCGAGATATCTTATCATCAAGTGTGTTGACCTGTTTAGATAGCAATTGGGCTCTCGCAGCGTTCTCGTATTCGACTATCTCGGGAATTATGAGGTCCTCAAACTGGCGAACGATTTCCGACTCGGAAACGCCGAGTGTCACCTGGTTGGAAATCTGATACAGGTCACTTGCAGCTTCGGTCCCTTCACCGAAAAGACCCCGTATAGCCAGGTTCATATCCTTTGCGGCTCTCAAGAACTTTTCTATCTGGCCTGTCATTTTTAGTGCGGGAAGGTGCAGCATTACAGAAACCCTTATGCCGGTTCCCAGATTGGTGGGGCACGCAGTAAGGTAACCGAAACGAGTACTAAAGGCATAATCAACCTTATGCTCGATATTATCATCGATGCGGTTTATCTGCTTGGCACAATCAGAGAGTTGACAACCGGCTTTGAGTATCTGAATTCGCAGATGGTCCTCTTCGTTTATCATAGCGGTAAAGAATTCCCGTCGGGCTATTACTACACCTCTTGGCCCCTTGGCTAAGGCGTGATGGCGACTTATAAGATGCCGCTCAACCAAAAAGTTCCTGTTTAGTGCGGAGGTCTTATCCACGCTTATATAGAAGACCCCATCTCCAAGGTCGAGCGACAACAAAATCTCCTTTAGCTGTTTGAGTATTTCGGCTTTTTCAGCGCTTGAGCAATGACTGAGGAATTTGTGGCCGGCAAGGTTTCTGGCCAAGCGAATGCGTGAAGATATTACAATATCAGCCAGAGGTCCTGAGCCGCTGAACCATTCATTTATATCATTGCTGATATCGGTTAATTTCATGACTGACACATCGTAAAAAATTTCACTACAAGCGAGCTTATTGAGGCTGCTGGAGCTGATTTAGCTCGTCACGCAATTTCGCTGCCCGTTCGTAATCTTCACTTTGCACGGCAGTTTCGAGCTGTCGGCGCAGATTCGAAATTTTCATTTGCTTTCTTGTGTCCCGCGGCATCTTAGCAGGAATTTTGCCACAATGAACCGTCTTGCTGTTGTGGGCTCTCTCGATGAGCGGCAATAGAGCCCTTTCGAAAATTTCGTAGTCGTTAGGGCAACCCAAGACGCCTTGCTTTCGGAATTCTTCCAGAGTGAAACCGCAACGCGGGCACTGCAGGTCGTGATCTGAATCGCCAAACATCTCTTCATCTGTCGGCTGCATGGCTAACAGGTTACTGAGCAGTTCATTTATGGCAATCTGGCTCTTGGCTGCTATACCCTGCTCGGCTGCGCAATGTTCGCAGATATGCATTTCGCTGCGCATGCCATCGTTAATCTCAGTCAGATGGATAGTGGCAGTCTTTTTGTTACAAATTTGACAAAGCATACAAAACTTGATCTTCTGTAGTTAATATTGCGCCCATTATCAACAACAAAACGTTAATGCTTAACCAGCACTATTATAGCAAAGTTCTTCCTGAAGTATCGTCAAATTTTACCGCTATCTGCAGACTATTCGCTATAGTTTAAGTCTTTGCTTCATCGGATTTTGCATACTCTGCAGAATAGCCAGGCTGTTCAACGACCCGTATGCTCTTTAATATCAGGCCCTTAGGCAATCTTGCCTCAAGCTGATTGTATACATATTTGGCTACGTTCTCGGCGGACGGGTTGTTCCGTCGAAAATAGATGATTTTCTGAAGCTGCATCCTGTCGAGCTTGGCCACAATATCACTAAGCATCGCCTTTAGTCTGCGAAAGTCGATCACAAAACCTGAATCATTGAGATTCTCATTGCAGACATTTGCGGTGACGAGCCAGTCGTGTTCGTGAACAGGTTCAGATAAGCCATCCTGCAAGGTTAGCCTATGTGATGCTCGAAAATGGACTTCTACACTGACCGTAAACATTTTTCAAGATCCGGCATTTCGTTTACGCGTTGATGAATCGGCCATATACATAAGCACTCATTTGCGCATATATTCACTTACACTTTTTAAAGCGCTGCCGCAAACGATTATGAACGATTTCCGGAATCAGGTTTGACAGGTCCCCACCGAGTGAGGCCACCTCTCGAATCAAAGTAGAACTGGTAAAACCGTACTGCTCACTGGTCATAATAAAGACCGTCTCTATTCCTGTAACGGCGCGGTTTGTCATGGCGAGCTGGAACTCGTATTGAACATCTGTAAGGCTTCGTAAGCCGCGCAGGATGACATTAGCCTTTTTCTTCGCTGCGTATTCAACAGTCAGGCCATCGAATGCCTCAACCAAAACGCCCGGCATATCTTTTATTAGCTCGGCTATCATTTCGATGCGTTCTTCAGGCGTAAACAGTTGGTTCTTGACCGGACTTCGGCCGACAGCGATGATAAGCTCATCGAACAGTCTCATTCCACGATTAACTACGTCCAGATGACCGTTTGTTATTGGGTCGAACGAACCTGGGAAAATAGCCTTGACGAAGTTTCTGCTCATAAACACACCTGCTCAATTCTGCAATAATGGGCACCTATTATACTTACCTGCCGAGATACAATCAAGCATGGGTTACTTTCAGGCAAGCGCGAGCAACAGCCCCAATATCTATCAGATTCGCAATGCGCATTAGTTCGAGTTATTTCATATAGAACTTCTTCATAAAAAAATCTAAGGATTTTTGCTGGGCATAAGGCAGATAGATAATTGCGCCATAATGGCCTGAGAAAAAATATACAACTTCTGGCTTTCCGATAGTCCGCCAAAGTTGGTCGCCACATTTTCTTGGAACAACTTGATCAAACGCCGCGATGTACATCAAGACGTTTCTGGCATCGATGTACTCGGCCAGATTAAGAGGATCTGTCTTGATTTTTTCTGATAATTCAGCGTGTACATCATCAAGGCCGACTCCTTTGCCCACCAGATCCACCATGAAGTCTCTTATAGGTTTCTCCCTGGAAGTGACAGCTATGTCTGCGATACTACCACCAGCCAGTCCCATCACCGAACACTTTACTCTTTCATCAACTCCTACTATCAGGCTTGTCCTTATACCACCAAGACTCAAGCCCAGGCAGCCAAGTTTATCCTTATCAACCTTTTCTTGCTGAACAAGGTAATCCAGCACCTGCCTGTTATCTAAGACAGTTTGTCTGAAGTAATTCTCAACCTCTTCAGCACTTTGGGTATCCTTCACATTCACTTTTCTGTTGTGTACAACAGCGCAATTAAAACCGTTTGAAGCAAAACACTTGGCAAAACTTCTAACAGTGAAATCGACCCCGCCGGATATGGGAAGCATAAGCACAGTTGGAAATCTTCCCTGTTTTTTCTGCACATAATAGTCGAATCTTATCTTCTCGTTTCCAAAAAAGTTGATTGTCGAGGGAAACCTTACTTTCTTGACGATGTACTTTCGTTTCTCAGCAATCTTTTCTTCTTTGACATCGAAAGTCTGTTTGGGATAACTGTAGTACTCCAACATCTCCTCGCCTCGCGCGCTAGGCTCCATATAATGTGGGTCGCACCGGTAATGCGCACACGAGCAGAACAATACTAAACTGCAGACTAAAGCTAATCCAAATGTTCTATCCGCCACATGACATTCACCTCTCTCTTGCAGCTTGCGTTGCCATAGCGAAATACTCTGATATGTCATTGTCTCACCTCACATTCAGCCTGGACACCGATATAAGCGAAAACTCCATGTTTCACAACGAGCCTGTTTAGGTAACGCATTGCTCCTGTTTCACTTGTCTTTGTTATTTTAAACGCTATATTACCCGGCACACAAGGATTGACTGTTGAGCAACCAGAGGATAATCTCCAGGCAATAACCATCATGGTGCTTGGCGATGTGAAACATAGCAGGGGAAGCCATTTTATTTTAGAGTAAAAACTGTGGATCGAACGTTATATTGGTGGCAATAGATGATTCTGATATCAGGTCAGTGAGTTAAAAAATGCTTCAAGATAAACTGCTTTTGAGGCAAGTTAAATCCGGCAGCAAAGATGCACTGCGTCTTATCTATGAAAGGTACGAGCGTGATTTGCTAACGTTGGCAGCCAACCTTTTAGGCGAAGCAAGTACGGCAGAAGACGTTGTTCAGGATGTTTTTGTGTCTTTTGTGCGATCGGCGCAAAACTTCCACCTGAGAGGAAGTCTGAAAGGTTATTTACTAACTTGTGTGGCTAATCGGTCACGAGATTTGCTTCGAAAAAAGAAACGCAAACAAACAGTTCACATTGCTGAAGCTGAAAAGGGTGAGTCGAATGTGAAAAGCCCATTTTATGCTGCATTGCATAACGAAGAGCTACAAAAACTCGGCAGCGCAATGACCAAGCTTCCTTACGAACAGCGTGAGGTAGTTGCGCTTCGGTTACATGGAGATTTGAAATTCAAGCAAATAGCGAAATTGCAGGATGTTTCAATCAAAACGGTCATAAGTCGGTACCGATACGGATTGGATAGACTGCGGTCGATTATGAATGGTGAGGTCGAAAGATGAGACCGACAGATAATATCGAAAAGTTGATTCAAAAACTTCGTTATGATGCCAGTGCCGAGACGCACGATAAAATCCTTGGCAATGTCATGCAGGTACTGGATGAGGTTGAAAAAGAAAAACAAGGCGCAGCTGCGCCAAATATATGGAGAACTATCATGAGAAGCAAAATAACAAAAATCGCAGCCGCTGCAGTCATCGTTATTGCGGTGGTGTTAGCTATACATCAGCTTGGTAGTCCCTTTGTTGCGGGGACGCCGACATTTGCCCAGGTAGTCCAGCCTATCCTCAATGCCCAAACGGCGATATTGGACATCATTATCGGCGAAGAAGAAGCAGATGCGCCGGTCATTCACGATATGATCATGGGTTCGCGAATCAGAAGGACTTTATCAAATATGAAAGGTGTTGTTAGCATCATTGACCTGGAAACTGGGAGGATTCTCACCCTCGATTCTGGAAAAACAGAGGCGGCATATATTGATTTGAAAGGCCTGCCATCGATACCCAACTATATGGACAGGCTGCGAAACGTCATCACGAAATTGCAGGACAGTCCTCACTTCGTGGTTGAAGAACTTGGCATCCAGGAATTCAACGGCCAGAGGCTCATCGGCTTTCGCGCAAGTCATCCCAGGGTCGAAATATCGATCTGGGCTGATCCTGAGACTGCCCTTCCTGTGCGTATCGAACAGATAAGCGGACAGATGCAGGTCATTTGCAAGGACTTGCAGTTCGATGTCCCCATGGATGAGTCGCTATTTAGTATGGATGTGCCGGAGGGTTATTCGCTGCAGCAGACAGAACTTGATTTGCATGGGGCTACCGAAGAGGACTTCATCGACGGCCTTCGCATAATGGCGGAAAATTTCGGAGACGGCTACTTCCCTGAAGGTGTCGCTGTAGAAGATTACCTGAGGCAAGCGCCAGTTATGGCTGAGAAATTAGAAGAACTGGGCCTATCTGAAGAAGAACAGACCGAGCTTGGACTAAAATTGCAGAATTATTTGTTGTTCATCCGATTTTTCAAGGGCGAGGGCGAGTGGCATTATGCTGGAAAGGATGTAAAACTTGGCGATGCTGAGACGCCAATTTTCTGGTATCAGCCTAAAGACTCAGAAACCTACCGCGTAATCTACGGCGATCTGCATGTTGAAGATGTGGCATCGGATAACTTGCCAGAGTGAGTGTTTGATAAAAATAGTATTCGCTATAGAGGTCGGGCAATTATTGTTCGGCCTTTTTTATGCGCCATGTCTTCCGATATTTCGTGACTTATTGAAAAACTTCACAAAAACATGTATAAAACCGAATATGAAGCACAGAATTCTTGTTGCCACCAGTAATCCTGGAAAGATGGCCGAATTAAAGGCGATGCTTGATTTTAATGTTGAATGGTTCAGCCTTTCTGAGTTTACGGATATCGCAGAGATAAGAGAGGACGGCATTACGTTTGTTGAGAATGCACGCAAAAAGGCCACCGGTTATGCAAAGGCGACGGGCCTGTGGACGATTGCAGATGACTCTGGCCTGGTCGTGGACGCCCTTGACGGTGCGCCGGGTGTGAAATCGGCGAGATTCTCAGGCGAAAAACTGCCAGATGAAGACAGGACACTAATAGACCATAGAAACATTGCAAAAGTGCTGAAACTTCTCGAAGGTGTATCAACGGAAAAAAGGACGGCAAGATTTGTCTGTTGTCTATGTCTGGCGCAGCCTGAAAGAATCATTGCTGAAACCATAGGGACATTAGAAGGTCTGATAACCAACAAAGAGATTGGCACAAATGGCTTTGGCTACGATCCAATTTTCTTTGTTCCGACGTTAAACAAAACTGTTGGACAATTAACTGCCGAGGAAAAAAATGCAATTTCTCACCGTGGCAATGCTATCCGAAAACTTAAGCCCCTACTTAACAAGCTCTTAGAACAGTATAAAAAATCTGAATTCCTATTTTGACTTGACATCTCTCTTACTCACCTGTATTTGTCCAATGCTTAATGTGTCGTTGAAACTCGCCGATAAGGGCTTAATGTATCATTTAGGGTCTTGAGCTTGGTTGAAAGCCAGGATTAAAAAAAATCGTTTCTAATATGGCAAAGTCGAATTCGAAAAAATCGCTGGTTATTGTCGAATCGCCGGCCAAGGCGAGAACAATAAACAAATACCTTGGCTCGGACTTTGAAGTTAAGGCCTCGATGGGTCACGTGCGCGATCTGCCTTCGAAGGGCCTTAATGTCGATCTCGAGAATAACTTCGAGCCCACCTACGAGGTAATGCCCGGCAAAAAGCGGACTGTGACATTTCTCAAGGCTGCGGCAAAGAAATGTGACAAGCTTTTCTTAGCGACTGACCTTGACCGGGAAGGTGAAGCAATCGCCTGGCACTTGGCGCAAATCCTCGGTGTATCAAAGGAAAAGATTTACCGCGTAATCTTCAACGCTATAACCAAATCTACAATTCAACATGCCTTTTCTGAGCCAGGCAGAATAGATATGGACAAAGTATCGGCTCAACAAACTCGGCGAATTCTGGACCGTATCGTAGGTTATCAGATAAGTCCGCTACTATGGAAAAAAGTCACGCGGGGACTGTCAGCCGGACGTGTACAATCTGTCGCCGTCAAAATTATAGTCGAGAAAGAGCGTCTAATCCGTGACTTCAAGCCGGAGGAATACTGGCTAATCCCCGCAGTCTTTAGCACCGACCAAGTAAATGACTACAGCCAGGAGTGGCTCGACTTCATAGGGCGTCAGGTTGATGATAATAAAGGTCCCAACGTCGCAGAACAAAGCAAGTGGCTGATTCAGCACAATGCCTTTAAGGCTGAGCTACATAAAATAGGCGATGAGAAATTCAAGGCCTCTAACAGAGAAGAAGCTGAAAAGATATTTAGCGCGCTTAAGCAGGCTGACTTCAAGATTGCCGATGTAGAAACAAAAGAATCGGTGTCGAGACCTTCGGCACCATTTATCACCAGTACATTGCAGCAGGCTGCTGCAAATCGTCTGGGCTTTAGCGCCAAACGGACCATGTTAGTAGCTCAGCAGCTTTATGAGGGTATCGACCTGGGTTCGATGGGCTCACTCGGGCTCATTACGTACATGAGGACCGATAGCACCCATTTGTCAGGCGAGGCTGTCAGCGAAGCGCGAAACTACATCAAGACAAATCTTGGCTCCAATTACCTGCCAGAACAAGCAAGAGTATATACATCAAAGAAGAATGCTCAGCAGGCGCATGAAGCGATCCGGCCAACGGATGTGGACCTCACACCGAATGAGATAAAAAATTTCCTGACCGATGAGCAGTTCAAGCTGTATGATCTTATCTGGCGGCGTTTTGTTGCCTGTCAGATGGAATCGGCTAAATGGGGTGTAACGACCTTAAATGTCGTAGCTGATACACCGCTTGGACAATGCTGGTATAAAACCACGGGAAGAGTGCTTATCTTTGATGGTTTCACGAGGGTCTGGCTGGTCTCATCAAGCGAACAACGATTGCCCACCGTAAAAGTGGGGCAGAGGTTGGCAGTGATTGACGTCGGATGCGAGCAGCATTTTACGAAACCACCAGCCCGCTATACCGAAGCGGCACTTGTAAAGGCCCTTGAAAAAGAAGGTATTGGGCGACCAAGCACATACGCGGCAATAATAAGCACGATCCAGGGCCGTAGGTACGTTGAGCAAAGGGATAAAAAATTCTTCGCCACCGACCTTGGCGAGATAGTCACCGATAAGCTCAATGAGTACTTCCCTAAAATAATGGATATTGCTTTTACTCGCTATATGGAAGAGCAGCTCGACAAGATAGAAGAGCAGCATCTTGACTGGCTGGGTGTACTGAAGGATTTTTATGAGCCGTTCAAACATAACCTCGAGACAGCGCAAAAGCAGATGAAGCATGCCAAAGCTGAGGTCACTCCGAGCGAGTACCAGTGTCCCAATTGTGGTGAGCAGCTTGTTTATAAACTGGGCAAAAATGGTAAGTTTTTGAGCTGCTCAGCGTATCCGGAATGCAAGTTCGCCAGCCCCTGTGACAAGGACGGCAAGATGATCGAACAGAAGCAGAGCGAGCACAAATGCCCGGTTTGTGGTAAGCCCATGATCTACAGGACCGGGCGGTATGGTCAGTTCATCGGTTGTAGTGACTATCCGAATTGCAAAACAACTCTTAGGCTGGATAAGGAGGGTAATATTCTACCACCAAAGCCACCGCCTGAGTCCACGGGTATTAAGTGCCATAAGTGCAAGAACGGCGAACTTGTAATAAGACAAAGCAAGAGAGGTCCTTTTCTGGGTTGCAGCAGATTCCCCAAGTGCAAAACCATCGTCAGTATCAAGGAACAGGAGCGTTTAAAGGAATTGCAGTCAGCCGGAAAGTGGCCGCCTCAGACGCTTGAGCAGGCTGAGCAAATTCTGGGCAGGAAAGCAACTAAAAAATCTCTAACTGCTAAAAAGTAACACCAATCAGCCTCGCGGTGCATTATACTGATTGTGAATAATCAATGCGCTTATTCTTGTCATTTCGAGCGATTTAGCCTTTAGCCCTGAGCGAAGTCGAAGGGGAAGCGGAGTCGAGAAATCCCTCGGCTTTGCTCGGGACAGGTCTGTTTTTGAATAGATTTCTCCACTTCGCCCCTTAGGGGCTTCCATTCTCCGCAGCAGCGCTGCTGCGAAGGATGAATCGGTCGAAATGACAAAGGCGCAAATATCAAGCACAATTGGTATTACATACAACGCATTTAATTTATGGATTTTTATCTGAAGCATCTACTCAAGTCAATTGAGGAGTCTTGATTGTGTCCTTAGCGGTAAGATAATCTGTGACCTTTTTGATATTTGCAGCAGTTGAAATCAAGAACAGTTCGTCACCTTCATTTATGATCTGGCTGCCTCTGGGGATTGAGAAATCTTCTTTTTGTTGGTTATACACCGCAATGAAAGTGCACTCAGAAGGAAAGTCACGACTTCTTGCTAACTCCTCAATTTTTTTGCCGACTACCTTGCTATTTTTCGGCACCAGGACCACAAATATATTTGCTCTGCCACCACCTATAGTTGTGATTTGGCGGACTTTGGGGTGCTCGATGTCTATCAACATTTGGTTGACCATCAGGTCTGTTACGCGAACGATTGCATTGACTTCTGCTACTTTATAAGCATTCTCATAGTTAGGATCCCTCATCCGTACTATGATTTGTGGCACACCCAGACTCTTGGCGAGTATCGCGCAGGCAAGGTTTTCTGCGTCATTGGGTGTCGCGACAACAACCACATCTGCTTTTGCCATACCAGCTTCTCTAAGAACCTCAATACGCGTGGCGCTGCCATTGACAGCGATTACCCCCGAATCCGCATAAAGCTTGTCACAGACATCCTTATCGGGGTCAACCATCACGACATCGTGCTTATTCTCAAGCAGGCTGCGCACGAGCAGACCACCAACCATACCACCACCAGCTACTACAATGTACATTTTTAAAACCTCCCATTATGTCAAATTTTCTTTTTTTGCAGACGTTATTATCGCCAAGCCTTTCTGGAAAATATGAGCAGCACAGGTATTATCTCTAACCTCCCGGCCAGCATACCAAATATATAAGTAAGTTTAACAACCGGATGTATATCTATCATGTCCTGGACAGAAATATAGCATGGGCCAATGTTGCCCAGGGCAGAAAACATGCCTGAAAATGATTCTAAAGTCCCTTGATTTGAAAATAGTGCGGTGACTCCGCCGCCGATAACCAGCATCGCAATCCAGGTGAAGAAAAGGGCAGCTACTCTGTGGATTTCACGGTCTGGGACTATCTTATTGTCGATAACCAGGCCGGCTGATGTTCTGCCGCCGACTCTTACTTTGAACAATTCTCTTACCATAAGACGATTCAATATAGCGATTCGCAGGACTTTGAAACCACCGCCGGTTGAACCCACGCAACCTCCGATCACCATCATAATAAGAAACAACTGTTTGGACAAAGCTCCGAAAAAATCAGAACCAATATCCTTCGTCCCAAAGCCCGTGGTGGTCAGTACGGAAATGACCTGAAATATGCTGTATCTAAATGTTCGCTCAACCTCAGCCGGCTCTATAGCCTTGCCTCGTGTGAAGATAGCCTGCACTGCGCCAGTTTTAATCAGATGGTCAATCATGATGATGGCTATAAAGGCTGTTAGCAGTCTCCACCAGTATCGAACTTCGATGTTGTCCCACAGAGCCTTAAAGTCCTTCGTCAGAACCCGATAATGTACAAGGAAGTTTATGCCGCCGAGCATCATTAAAAACGAGAGTGTATATTCTATGAGCCTGTAGTTTGGATGACCCGTAAGGCGGTAGAATTCTATGCTGGCATCATGTGGTGAGAAGCCACCAGTGGAAAGTGTGGTCAGCGCATGGCATATAGCGTCGAATACGGGCATTTTCTCGAGAGAAAGGACTACCACAGCCATTAAGGTAAAGCCTGCATATATCTGCCAGAGTATCTTGAGCGTATTGAAAAGACCTGGTGCTGGTCTGCCGGATGATATTTTATGGCTTTCTGCTCCGAAGATTTGATGGGCTCCACTTGCCCGAAAGGTGACTATTAGAAAGAACGAGAGAATGCCCAGCCCTCCGAGCCATTGAGTCAATGATCGCCAGAGGAGGATGCTTCTCGGCATTTCATCCAGGCCGGAATAAATAGTGATACCGGTCGTGGTGAAACCGCTCATAGCCTCAAAGAATGCGTTCAGATAACCGGACCTGATACCTATCACAAAAGGCAAAGCCCCGAGGACCGAGGCGAAAATCCAGCCGAGCGCACACATGAGCATGGAACCGGTTGTGTCCAGCGTATATGGTTTAAGCAGCCTCCGCAGTGTGAACCCGATAACAAAGGAAATTGCAGCGGGCAATAAAAAAGCTACGGCTGTTCTGTAACCCTCACTGTACTTTCCCCAGTACAGGATTACAGCGATGATGGGCAATAGGAGTACCAACCCCAAAATTTCAAGTAGATGTCCGATGAAATGAAAGACACAACTGACACGTTGAGATCTATTTCGCATCCAGGATTCCGTAGTCTTGTGCCTATGTCACATGTATATATACCTGACATTTCTTATCGGTCTATTTCGTCTTTTACTTAATTGGTTTTTTTGGCTTGTTGGCAGAACTTGCTCATAAGCTCCATAGCTTTATTTGTTCTTTCCATTGAGCCGTCCATCTTTGCGAAGGCATCGACAAGCTCTAATAGTTCCGGTGCTGGTTCGACTGAGCCGTAGTGGTGTGCGACGTTGACGATGGCTGCATCAAGGCCATATTCCATTGCCTTGGCCAGATAAGCTCTGCAGATGCCGATCTTACGTACCGGCAAGTCGCGAGCGCAGTTGCTTATTCCAAGCGAGCAGTGCAAACCTGTCATTGCTGGGTCACTCTTTATTTTTTTTACCGTCTCAAAGGTCCGGTAGGTATAGCCGGGTACATTCGGCTCCATCGGCATATCAATAGCAAGCGGAAATACCGTTGAGTCGAAGAATATCTGCTCCGGCTTGAAATCGTATTGACCAATCGCTTCCTCAAAAATCTGCTTGGCTAAAGAATACAATTCATCGACTGAATGCGAGCCGCCTGGACCGGTGGGCATCCCCTCGCTGACTAAAAGTCCAACGAATGAAAAGTTAAAATCCTTTTTTAGTGGCAACACGTTGTTCATCGTATAGGTCTTTACCGAGTTTATAAGCGGTGGTCGGATGGAGTCGGTGGAACTGTACCACTGTTTGAGCCCGGCTATCAAAACAGAATCGTTGCTGCTATCGATGCAGATAGGGACACCTTTGCCCCATTTCCTGACGAGCTTAACATACTCAGTCATCATATCAACAGCAACCTGGGGATCATCCTCGCCGAATGCATCGAGATTAACTGCTATATAGTCCGCGTTATCAGCTACTTGGGATTGGATCAGGTCTATGATGGAGGCCAACGGCTCGCTCGGCACTTCATAGGCATCAGGTCCGCGTTTGGCCAACTGGCTCATCATCGTGCCGGTCTTTGGAATTGAGGCGTGGATTGATTCGCCTATAGTAATCAATGGACTTTTCATGGTATCATCCCTAATATAAAGAGCTGCAAAGCATATATACCCAAGCAGAAATTAAGTGACTTTACTATTTGCTTTGAGTTATTTACTGGCTCTGTTGAAAAGATCGGTTGTCATTTCGACCGAAGCGTCCCTAAGGGACGCGGAGTGGAGAAATCTATT
>CAYSPM010000015.1:0-26600 GCA_964432925.1 uncultured Pirellulales bacterium
TGACGTTAAGTATCTGCACAACGGCAGAGGCCAGAGGTCGTTACTACTTCGACAATGCGCGTTTGTACAACTCGAAAGTTGCCTCTGACCCAATGCCGGGCGATAATGTGCCAGATGTATCGAGGAAGACTCATCTCGTCTGGACGCATGGGGAAGGTGCCGCCACACATGACGTGTATTTCGGCGCCGATTATGACCAGGTAAACGACGCCAACAGAGCAGATCACTCCGGCTTGCTGTTTTATGATGAGAACCGGGCCTACGATGCTAACGATATTGATATCACAGACCTGCTCGGATATCCTCTGCCATTCAACACAACCTACTACTGGCGGGTTGACGAGATCGAGGTTGATGGAGCCCTCTGGAAAGGTGCTGTCTGGACCTTTACAGTTGGTAACTATTTTGCTGTGGATGATTTTGAGGACTACAATGACACTAAGCCGGACAGGATATTTGATACTTGGGTGGACGGATGGCAAATTAACGAAAATGGCTCGCAAGTAGGTTATGGAACGGCACCTTTTGCTGAGAGAAGTATCGTCCATAGCGGTCTTCAATCCATGCCGTTCTTCTATGACAACACCGGTGGCGTTGCATATTCGGAGGCCTGGCGTACTTTTGATGCTCCGCTTAACGATTGGACCAGGGAAAACGCCCAGACACTGACGCTGTTCTTCAGAGGTTACCCTCAGGCCTTTGTAGAGGAACCAGCCGATACATATACGATGAGTGCCAGTGGCGCCGATATCTGGGATATATCCGACGAGTTTCGTTATGCCTATAAGGTACTCTCGGACGACGGTTCTATCACCGCCCGTGTAATACACGTAGAGAATACCAATGGTTGGGCTAAGGCTGGCGTAATGATCCGCGAGACACTGGAGTCCTTCAGCGTGCACGGATTTATGTGCGTTACGGTGGAAGGTCGCAGGGCTTTTCAGAACCGTCCGATTGCTGCCAGCGATTCTTTCTCGGCAAATAGTGACACTGGAGCAATTACGCTGCCCTTGTGGGTGAAGTTGGTACGTCAGGGCAATACCATCACTGCTTATTACAAATCTGAAAATGACACTAACTGGACAAAGCAGCCGGACGATGAGAATACCGGCGATGATGCGTCTCCCAACCCGCAGACTATCGTGATGGGTCAGGATGTCTTTATCGGCTTGGCACATACAAGCCACAACTCCGATGCGATAGGTATCTCTGTTTTCTCTGATGTAACAACAACCGGCAACGTCACTGGCGACGACTGGGAGGTTAAGGCCATTGGGGCGGAGATGCCTGAAAACGATCCTGCGCCGTTGTATATAGCCGTAGAAGGTGGCGGCATAGAAAAGGTTGTTGAGCACCCGGACAATCCCGATGCGGTACTGGCAAAGGACTGGCAGCAATGGGATATCCCGCTTAGTGTTTTAAGTGATGCAGGCGTGAATCTTTCCTCGGTTGAGAAGATGACGATCGGCATTGGAGATAAGGCAGCCCCTCAAGAGGCAGAAGGTACGCTATACATTGATGACATTAGGCTTTACCGAGCGTCGCCTTAACCTAAAGTGGCATGAGGCCAAAGCACAGAAAATTTATAACCGTCCCGAAATTTTGTTGTCGGCTTTTTATAGAAATAGTTATGGTTGACTGAAGAAACGAATGAATTTGGTGATTTGAAAAGTTTCACTATTGTTGGAATAGTTACCAAAATTTTGGCCTTTTTTTAGGAGAACTATTATGTATCGAAAATTGATTTATTTAACTTCTTTTATTTTTGTATTGGCTCTGGTGGGTTACGCCTTAGCTCAAGACGCTGAGATTCCACCAGTGGGAACTCCGTTGCCGCTTATCGACGGCGTCAGGGAAGATGTATGGTCGGCCTCAGAGGAACACGAGATACTATTGCTCAGCGCAGAGAGCTTCCCTGATTCGGATGTTGATTGCTCCGGTAGTTGGTGGGCTCTGTGGGATTTAGATTATCTGTATGTATTCGTTGATGTCAACGACGAAGACTTGGAGAACGATTCTGGAGAGTCCTGGCAGGATGATAGTGTAGAGGTTTACTTCGATGCCGACAACGATAAGCCAAATCGGTATGCGCCTGCTGGTGATGAATACCAGTATCGTGCTGCCTGGAATCCTGATGTTCCTGAGTTTCAGGAATATCATCATGGCGACAGAGGCGTAGCCGGCGTGGAATTTATTATAATGGAAACCGATGATGGATATACCCTCGAGATAAAATTCCCATGGGAATCTCTGTACTTAGAAGGAAAACCTACACTTGGTGACTTAATGGGCTTTGAAGTAATGATCAATGATGGTGATTTTGGTGGTAACCGTGAAAGCCAAATCGCTTGGTTTAGTGAAGGCAATCAGGCCTGGAGCAATCCGAGTGTTTTTGGGACAGTGGTGCTCGCCGCCGGTCTGAAAGCCAGCAATCCTATCCCACGTCATAACACCATAGGTGTTACCAGTGGCCTATTGCAATGGATAGAAGCCAAAAACGCCGTATCATACGATGTGTACTTCGGCACCAATCCGACCCCGGGTACAGATGAATTCATTCAAAATCAAACCGAAACTGAGTATATGGTTGCCAATATCGAGCCAGGAACCGCTTACTATTGGCGAATCGACGTCATCATGCCAGACACGACAGTGCAACAAGGTGACGTCTGGAGTTTCACGAGTGCGCCCTTAACAGCGCACAGCCCCGACCCTGCTGACGGTGGTCGTTATATAGAATTAGACGCAGACCTTTCCTGGCAACCGGGGATGTATGCACAAACTCATGACGTCTACTTCGGTACTGATGAAACCGCCGTTACTAATGCAGATACCTCTTCGGATGAATTCAAAGGCAATCAGCCTCTTACAACTACAACCTTTGAACCTGGACCCTTGCAAGCCAATACCACTTATTACTGGCGAATCGATGAGGTAAATGACCAGCACACCGACGGTCTTTGGACAGGCGATGTCTGGAGCTTCACCGCTCTCGGTGCCGGTGCGGGTATAAAGGCTGAGTACTACGACAATGTGAATCTATCGGGCCAACCGGTGCTAACTCGTACAGACGATACAATTAACTTTGACTGGGGTCTAGCATCTCCCCATGAACTGATCAGCGAAGACAACTTCTCTATCAGGTGGACCGCTGAATTAGAAGTGCCATATACCGAGACCTACACATTTATCACTAATATCTTTTTATCAGATGGCATCCGATTGTGGGTAAATGGACAGATGCTTATCGATCACTGGACTGGAGTCGAGCCCTGGGAAAGAAAGGCAAGCATCTACCTACCCGCTGGGGAGGCAACTATCATGGTGGAGTACTTTGACGCTGGCCACCGTGCAGTGGCACGTTTAAGCTGGGAAAGCCCATCAATACCAAGAGAGGTTATACCCAGAATTATGTTCTACTTGCCAACAAAGGCTGTAAGTGCAAACCCACCCAATGGCGCCATAGGAGTTATCCACACACCTATCCTTCGGTGGAATGCGGGAGATGGAGCTGTCAACCACCATGTGTACTTTGGCAGTGATTACAACGATGTAGCTAATGCTAATATACACACTCTGGATATCTATCGCGGCCAGCAGGATCTTGATGACACCTCGTATGTCCCCACCGAAGCTCCTCTCGAATGGAACAAGACTTATTACTGGCGAATCGACGAATATAGTGTTACTGGAGCAATCAACACAGGCCATATGTGGAGCTTTACGACTGCCGATTACATCATTCTGGATTGGTTTGAGGACTATATCGACGTACAGCCCGAGCGGATTTTTGATACGTGGATAGATGGATGGGGAATTGCTGACAACGGCTCACAAGTAGGTTACGGCTCAGCACCTTTTACCGAGCAAGAAATCGTTAATAGCGGACTTCAAGCCATGCCGTTCTTCTATGACAATACCGGTGGAGTTGCATATTCGGAGGCCTGGCGTTCTTTTGATGCTCCGCTTAATGATTGGACCAGAGAAAACGCCGAGACACTGACGCTGTTCTTCAAAGGCTATGCGCAGGACTTTGCGGAGAATCCGGCCGGTACGTACACCATGTCCGCAAGCGGTTTGGATGTCTGGGAATTGAACGATCAGTTCCGTTACGCCTACAAGAGGCTCTCAGGTAATGGCTCCATCATTGCTCGTGTAGTCGACGTAGAGAATACAAACGAGTGGGCCAAGGCTGGTGTTATGATTCGTGAGTCACTGGATGACTACAGTGTGCACGCCTTTATGTGTGTTACACCGGCTGGCCGTAGCGCCTTCCAGAATCGGCCGATTATTGGTGGTGATTCTTTCACAGCAAGTAGCGATGCAAACAATGTTACCACGCCAGTTTGGGTAAAGATTGTACGTCAGGTCCATCAGTTCAGCGGTTACTACTCCACAGACGGTACCAACTGGATACGGCAGCAGCCCACAGAAAGCGCCGATGATACGTCTCCCAACCCGCAGATCATTGCAATGCCGACGGACGTCTACATCGGCCTGGCGCATACCAGCCACAATATCAACTTGATTGGAACTTCTGTATTTTCTGACGTCAAAACTGCCGGCAACGTCACCGGTGACTGGCAAGTCGCAACTATTGGGACTGAAACGGGCGCAAACGATGCCCAACCATTGTATTTGACTGTCGAAGATACTGGCCATACTGTTAAGGTAATTGAGCATCCGGATAATCCTAATGCAGTGCTAGCTACCGAATGGCAGCAGTGGGATATTCCACTAAGCGTCCTCACCGATGCCGGTGTGAATCTTAATGATGTCGAGAAACTATATATTGGCATTGGAAGCCAGACAAACCCACAAGATGGAACAGGTAAGGTTTACTTTGATGACATCAGGTTGTATCCGGCGCCGGAGCCCGATCCGAATGCTACGCCATAACATGAGCAGTAACTTATGTGGTTTAGACTTAGCAGCATGGTAAACCGATGGCTGTAAGAAAAGATGCAGACACAGCCATGAGGCTGTGTAGTATCTGCTTAGTTAGCTAATAGAAATTGCAACAATCCGGGGCTCACGCCGATTGAGAGCATGGGCCCCGGTTATTTTTGTACCTGACATGCTAAGTGAGACAACGGATATTCCTATCCCGCTGTCAATGCAAGAATCTCAGGCGGGTTCATTATTAAAGTGAAAGCTTTTATTCGGTTTTATAATATAGAATGCTCGTATGATAATGTATGGTTTTTTTCCACTATATAGAAGGAACATAGAACCAAGACGTCACCTCGCCAGTTTGTCTCTGGCATTTATCTCTACCGTTTGTTTTGAGGCTTTGTTGGAAAAGAGTACAGTTCAATTCTATTTCAGTGATATTGACTAATTGCACATTTTTTGAGAGGGAATCAATGATTCTTCTTAGTTTGTTCAAAGTTACCTAAGATGGATGTTTAGTTTCTCGTATATCTCTAATCGCACGTCAATAACAAAACACGTTTATCTTAGGTCCTTTTGAAAGAAAAATACTATGTATAGAAAGATGAATTGTTTGATCTATTTTATTTTAGTGCTGAGTTTGGTTCTGACAAACGCAGCCAACGCTCAAGACCCAAATCTCGTCGGCTGGTGGAAATTCGATGAAGCACTCGGCGACATAGCAGTCGATTCAGCCAGCGGCGACAATAATGGCACAGTCATCGGCGACACATGGTGGGTGGTTGATGGCAAGGTAGGTGGTGCGCTGTACTTAAATGATTTCAATGACACTAATTGCCGTGTAGAAATCCCTTACGGCTGGTATGTCGGCTGCAACGGGGATTTTTGGGTACTAATCGATGGGCAGGTTCGTGAAAGCCATCGGAATGTCACACAGAAGAATGTTTTGAACAATGTGTCGATAAGATTGAACCCCTCGGACCATTTTTTGACACTTGTAACAACGGATGGAGGAGATGTCGATCGACAAGGGGCTTATCAGCGTTCCTATACGTGTGATTGGTGTGTTTTTGTGGAACCTGCATTAGTGTTGGAAACAGGAGAGGGGTAGATAACATGCGAATAAGTTAACGACCAATCTTTAATTTCAGAGAGACAGTGTCAATTGGTTTTTAATGAACTATTCCGATGTGTAGTCGGAATGATACAATTTTTTCATTTGAAGGAGGACTATTATGTGTAGAAAACTGATATTTTTGGTTTCTTTTATTATGGCATTGAGCCTGTCGGCAACCGTTCAGGCAGCGGCGGTGACCTTCCACACCACAGCTCCGACGCCGGGTACATACGATATATACAACTTCGTCGGTGCAACCAGAGACGCAAATAACGTCGGGACGACTCCGTACGATAGCTGGCTCAACGACGAATGGACTTATTTGGCACTCGACCGTGCTGCTCATGGACAGACATTCATGACAGGTAGCAGTAAGCCTGTATATATGCTGACCGGTGTTTGGATCCAGCATGTAGGATATACCGAGAATACGGCTAGTGGTACAAACAATAATGGTACGTGGTATTCAATGCCGCTTAACAGCAGGTTTGGAATCCGCATAACAGACCCTGCAGCCTCCGGCACGACGAGTTTCGTGCTGGGCAGTGAAACCTACACGGTAACACGTAATGAGGCCAATGTTTTGCCTGCGGGAGTAACAAGCTCTGCTAACGGCACGGGCACATGGATTCACTTTGTTCTGGATACACCGATTCCTGTTGCAGCAAACAAAACATACGGCTTTGACATTGTCAGCATGTCCGGCAATTCAAATATGTTCTTTGAAGTATTGGGTATCAAAGACGACTCTCCAGACCCTCCGGGGAATCCCTATCCCGAAGGCACAGCTTATAGGAGTGGTGGTAATGGTGTGGGTAGCAACGTACTAACTGTGGCTCCTGGTGACCGTGTATTTTTTGTTGAGCTTGTTGGTGCACCTCCTATAAAAGCCTCTATTCCAAATCCTGCTGATAAGGCGATCGCCGTTCCGCAGGATGCAGACCTTAGTTGGGTGCCTGGATTATATGCAGAAAATCACGATGTATATTTCGGCATCAATTCTGATGATGTAATCAATGCTACTGTCTCTACACCTCAGATATATAAAGGACGCCAGGATGCCAATAGTTTTGCTCTTGCTGCTCTTGCTCCTAATACAACCTATTACTAGCGTATCGATGAAGTCAGGGCTGATGGAACTACGATAGACAAAGGTGATATCTGGAGCTTTACGACTGAGCCGAGCAAGGCTTGGGATCCCGCCCCATACGACAATGAAATTGGTGTATTCATCGATCCCGACCCTAATCTTAGCTGGAATACCGGATATAATTCAATTCAAAGCCAGGTTTATTTTGGCACAAGCCCGGATTCTCTATCGCTTCAGACTATAATAACGCACACACAAGATGTAGAGTTCGAAAGCTTCTCCGTGACAGGTCTTGTCAATAACATGGATTACTACTGGCGAATCGACGAGATCCAGCCTGGCTCTATTACTGTTACGGGTGATATCTGGCACTTCAGGACGATACCAACCATACCTATTACTGATCCTACTCTTGTCGGCTGGTGGAAGTTTGATGAAGGCCCGGGCAAGGCAATTGACTGGTCCGGCCTGAACCAGCATGGTACCGTCTATGGAGATGCAGAATCTGTATCCGGATATGATGGTGGTGCAATAGATTTTGACTATATTGATAATTATGTGGAGTTACCTATCGGTTCGACTATAGCTTCGCTGAATAGTGCGACCTTTGCTATATGGGTGACTTTCCCAGGTACCGGTGAAACGTTCCAGCGAATCTTCAATTTCGGTTACAATGATGCAACTGTCTATATGTTCCTGACGCCTAATAATGGTAGCGGGGTACCGTATTTTGCAATTACTACGACCGGTTCTGGTGGCGAGTCAGGGGTCGATGCCCCCAATGCACTTCCAAGTGGATGGCACCATATAGCTATAACGATCAACGGAGCAACCCATGCCATGGAGCTTTACATTAATGGTGTCGTCGTTGCAGGGGGTTCGACGCAGGCATTGCCTTCAGATATCGGCAATACCATTTACAATTGGCTTGGTAGATCGGATGATTGGGTCCCGCCTAATCCGTATTTAATTGGTTCTTTAGATGACTTCCGCATCTATAATTATGCAAAGACGCAAAATGAGATTTCAAAGGTTATGCGAGGTGGCCCGCTAATTGCCTGGAACCCGAGGCCATCTAATCAAGCAATAACGGATGTAGAAAAGGCGTTGCCCCTTAGATGGTCGCCTGGAGATGAGGCTGTTAAACACGACGTGTATTTCAGCACTGATTATGCTGCTGTAGATGCCGCCGATGCGTCCGATACCACAAACATATATCGAGGCCAGCAGGATGCTAACAGCTACATACCAATCGAAGGTGTAGAACCTAACCAGGTTTACTATTGGCGGATCGACGAGATCAATGCCAACGCAACTATCAGCAAAGGCAGAATCTGGAGCTTTACAGTTACAGACTATCTAACCGTTGACGACTTTGAGGACTACAATGATTTTTCACCCGACAGGATATTTGATACGTGGTCAGATGGGTGGAACGTTACTACGAACGGCTCGATAGTAGGCTATGGCTCAGCACCCTTTGCAGAGCGAACTATTGTTAACAGCGGGTTCCAATCCATGCCGTTCTTCTACAACAACACTGGTAGCGCTGCATCTTCTGAAGCTGTACGCTCTTTTGATGCTCCGCTGAATGACTGGACCAGAGAAGGCGCCCAGACACTGACGTTGTTCTTCAGAGGTTATCCTGCAGAATTCGTGGAGGACCCGGCTGGTACGTATGCGATGGCCGCTGGTGGTGAGGATATCTGGGATCTGGCCGATGAGTTCCGTTATGCCTATAAGACACTTTCAGGTGACGGCTCTATCACAGCCCGAGTAGTAAGCGTAGAGAATACAAACGAATGGGCCAAAGCCGGAGTGATGATTCGCGATACACTGGATGACTACAGTGTGAATGCACTTATGTGTGCCACACCATCGAATCGCAGGTCCTTCCAGAACCGTCAGATTATTGCTGAAACTTCTTACCAGGCAAGTAGCAATATCGATGCCATTACTCTGCCCTTGTTGTGGGTAAGGGTTGTACGTCAGGGTAACAACTTTACCGGCTATTACTCCGAAAATGGTATCAACTGGATTCAACAACCGGATGATGAGAACACCGGCGATGATGCATCCCCCAATCCGCAGACTATTGTGATGTCACAGAATGTATATATTGGTTTGGCGTATACCAGTCACAATGCTAATGCAATGGGTACTGCTGTGTTCTCCGATGTAACAACTACCGGCACGGTCACAGGAGACGATTGGCAGGTTGAAGCTATTGGCGCAGATATGCCTGTCAATGAGGCCCAGCCGTTGTATGTGGTTGTGCGAGGTGGCGGCGTCGAAAAGACAGTTGAGCATCCGGATAATCCCAATGCGGTTCAGGAGTACACCTGGCAGCAGTGGGATATTCCGCTCAGCGTTCTTAGCGATGCTGGTGTGACTCTTTCTACGGTCCAGGATATAACCATTGGTGTTGGAAGTCAGAATGGTGGACAAGGTGGAACAGGCAGGCTCTACTTTGATGACATCAGGTTGTACCTGCCAACGCCTCCGGAGCCTAACGAACCGAACGCTACAACCGAAGAATAGGCTGGTGAGTAACTGCGTGGTCGATTGTAGCCAAAATCGCAAGCCTTTTTAAGGCTGACACGTATAGTTTAAGTCACTGTACCAATTGGGGCTCACGCTAATCGAAAGCAGGGGCCCCAGTTGTTTTCGTACCATTTGTGCTTACTCTTCACTTCGGCCAGATTGCCTAATCTGCTGACCGCAATAAAAGTTCAAAAGCTGCAACTGTCGCCATAAAAAAAGGCTGCGAATTAAAATTCACAGCCCTTTTGATCTCGACTCTGATCCTAAGCGAACAATCTATATTCTGCGCCGTACACGAAGCCAGCTAACCATAACCATGCCAAAACTGCAAAGCATAACAGCACCTGGACAGGGCACTTGCGCAAGCATATCTTGGTAATCAGGATGACTCAGAGCAACCAGGTTAGCCATTGGGCCAGTCCCATCAAGGCTGCTCAACAACGTATTGGTCCCACCGTTATAATGGTTGCTCTTAACGCTGCCGATCGATATGTCATATACTCCCGATGTTTCAAAAACCAATTCCCATACAGCAAGCTGAAACTCCGCAGCTTGTTGATTTGTCATAGACACATCATAATGCCTGCCCCACAGCTCTCTCAGTAGATCCGCCTTGGTTATAGTAATAGTAGAGCCTATAAAAGTGGGGTCAGGTGCTTCAGTAAGCGACACAACATCAAACGTCGCGTAGTTTGCCGCAGGGTTCTGTGTTAGATCGATACAGAAACCCATGAGTGGGTCAGGTACATATACTCCTGCACCAGTTGCCGTGCTTATATCATGCTTGTAATAACCAGCGATGACATTGTTATCGTAGGATACTTCATAAGGTGGGTAACTGCCGTCTGAATCAGCATAGAAAGAAACAGTCTTGTAAGGTGCAGCACTATGGCCCAAATACTTCATTGTCACTGTACCCGTAGGCGATGAAAAAGCCGGCGACCAAAATAGACAACAAATCCCAAACACCAAAAACAATCTCTTCATACCACTTCTCCTCAAAAAATGTGCTATAAATGTTTTTGGGAGGAAAAGATTCGTCACTACCCCCATCTGGATAGAACCCCCCAATCCAGTTTACGATAATAAGTTTATCGTTTTCATTGACAAAAGTCAAGCAAATCCGGTGATAGGTTCTCCTTTATCACCGAAGAACTGTTGACTTTCATTACCTTAAGCCCAAAAATCAAGTAATTATGAGAACAAGGTAAAGAAAAAAATAACACACAGGCCAAGAATTTTACCCGATCCACAGCGCTTTGAAAGATCACCTCACCTCCATAAGCATATCATTCGCTATGGAATTGCAGTGGTATAGATGAGCGCATAAAAAAAGGAGACACAGGCTATTTGAATTGGACTAAATTGATTGTAGGCCCGTCTCCTTGTTGCGTTGTGCCCCGATGCACATTACCGCGGTTTGCGCTTGAGACCAACTGATCTCCGTCTGCACTCGCAACTATAACATTTTAATAAAAACCACTCCACAAGTCAAGAAAATTATACCCGTTTACAAATGCCTTTTAGGTACAAAATTCGCCACAATTTTCACCTCACTCGCTACCTTGCGCTCTGTCGAAGTAATAAAATGGACGGTCCAGACTTAATTAAACGATATTAACAACACCCACCCTATCATCAGTTCTTTTTCAAAGAATGTAGGCGACAAACAATGACAAAACGACCGATTTATAGCCACAATGTACACTGTCTGGCTGTAAAACTTCTAACCTGCATAATATGCCATAGACAACGTGGAAAGCCCGAAATAGACTATAACAACATGCCTATTCAACAACAGAAACTTCGCTAAGTGCCTTTCTCGTCAGGCCGGTCAGGCGAACATCGTCTCCAATTCGCTTAATATCAACATGCTCCAATCCAACAACAGCAGCCAGTTCAGCTAATGACTGCGATATCTCAGCACTGCCACCTGAGCCAAATATTTTAGGCGCAATGTAAACACACACTTCATCAGCAAGCTGTTCCACCAAAAACGAAGCCAGAACGCTCGGACCACCCTCAACAAGCAACTGCTGAACATCACGCCTGCTGATCTCGTCGAGCAGAAAATGCAAATTCGACCGCCCTTCTACATCCGGATAGACGAGCACCTCTACGCCTTTCTTTTTTATTCTTTCCGCGACCTTCGGATTAGCCCGGATTGCGCTCTCGCTCGTGCAGACAATCACTCGGCCTTTTTTTGTTGTCCTCATGAGCTTGCACTTTATAGGGATTCTAAGAGAATTGTCCAATACAATTCGAATCGGTTTTTTACCCTTGCTCGGTCTCGGCATAAGCAGCGGATTATCCGCGATTACAGTATTTATACCCACGAGTATTGCCTGCGCTCGCCGCCGCAGCTTATGCGCATCCTTCCTGCTTTGCTCGTTCGATATCCACTGATCCTGATCAGTCTTTTCGGCGTATGCAAGCTTACCATCAAGACTCTGCGCCCATTTCAATACCACCCAGCACTTACCTGTTGTGGCAAATTTGATAAACGGTGCGTTCAGAAACTTTGCTTCACGTTCACAGACGCCAGTTTGCACTTCAATTCCAGCCTCGCGCAGAAGGTCGATGCCTTTGCCACTTGCATACGCTGATGGGTCGATTGTCGCGACGACAGCTTTCCGCAGGCCGGCGTCAATGATCGCCTCAGTGCAAGGCCCTGTCTTAGCCTCGTGACAGCACGGCTCAAGCGTGACATACATCGTTCCATCACGTGGACTTACCTTGAGCTTTTTACAGTCCTCTAAAGCCATTATCTCCGCGTGTGGCCCGCCAAACTCCTTGTGCCAACCCTGGCCAATAACTCGCTCTCTCTTTACGATAACACAGCCAACGATAGGATTTGGCTCCACACCGCCAACGCCCCGCTTGGCCAGTTTCAGGGCCATCTGCATGTACCTCTCATCCTCAGCGCTCAATCTACACCTCCTTTGTCAAAAGCACCATCAACACTACCTTGAACGTTTTTATGGGCCGACCTGGCAACACTCCTCTCCCAAGACAGATCAAGCAAGGTCGCATTATCGGCCTTCCAATAGCTCTAAAAATTGCTTCTCATTTATTACCTTAACACCCAGCTTTATAGCCTTATCGAGCTTACTACCCGGCTGTTCACCTGCCAGCACGAAATCGGTCTTCTTACTTACGCTACTCGATGGCTTTCCGCCAGCCTGTTTGATTGCCTGCTCGACTTGCTGGCGCGTGAGGTTTTCAAGGGTACCCGTCACAACAACCGTCTTGCCTGCCAATTTTTCGGAACGTCGTGCTTTCTCAGGCGACCTCGGCTTCACACCTGCCGCCAAGAGCTTTTTGACTACCGCCCTGTTCTTTGGATCTCGAAAATATTCGAAAACGCTCTTCGCCATAATCGGCCCGATTTGGTCGATCGATTCCAGATTCGATAAATCTGCGTTCATAAGTTCTTCCAGCGACCCAAAATGCACCGTTAAAATCTGCGCTGATTGCCCTCCAATGTGCCGGATACCCAAACCAGCTATCAGTCGCCATAAAAGCCTGGTCCTGCTCTCTTCAATCGCCTTGATAACATTGTTAGCACTTTTCTGGGCCATCCGCTCCAAACCAGCAAGTTGAGACCTCTCAAGTTCATATATATCTGCAAAGTCATTAACAAGTCCATTGTCAACCAGTTGATCAATCAAAGAAGTCCCGAGATGTTCGATATCCATCTGCCCGCGTCCGGCAAAATATTTCAGACGCTCCTTTAACTGTCCCAGGCAATCCGGATTTGTACATCGAACATAAACGCCTTCTTTATCTCTGGCTACCGCAGAGCCGCAGTTTGGACACTTCTTGGGAATCCTAAAAGCTACAGCACCGGCAGGTCTCAGCTCTCGTTTAACCTCTATTACCTGCGGTATAATCTCGCCGGCCTTTTCGATCACGACCGTGTCACCGACACGAACATCGAGCCGGTTCATTTCATCAAAATTATGCAGACTCGCCCGCTTCACCGTCGTCCCGGAAAGCTGAACAGCTCCCAGATTCGCAACGGGCGTAAGTATCCCACTCTTGCCAACCTGCACATCAATCGACTCTACGATCGTTTCTGCTTGTTCTGCAGCAAATTTATAAGATATACACCATCGTGGTGCTCTGCCCGTCGCACCAAGTATGTCGCGCTGCTCAAGGCGATTAACCTTTATCACCATTCCGTCAATCAGGTAACCCAAACTAAGCCTCTTATCGCTCCAGCTTAGACAAATCTTAATCACCTCGTCAACATCCTTGGCTCTCCGGATATGGGGATTAACCGGTAATCCAAACTCCTTGAACCTCTTTAGTGTCTCGTAATGATCTTTGCCTAAAGGCTCAGATAACTCCCCCGTAGCGTATGCAAAGAATGAGAGATTCCGTGTTGCAGTTATCCTCGCATCGAGCAGCTTCAAAGAACCCGCTGCGGCGTTTCTTGGATTGGCAAAAACCGGCTCACCGGCTTCTGCGCGAAGCCTGTTTAGCGCGAGAAAGGAGCTTGTCGGCATATAGACTTCCCCACGAACCTCAAGTACAGCAGGAATTTTGCTATCACCTAATAATACAAGCGGAATAGCCTTGATCGTGCGCACGTTGGCAGTAACATCATCTCCCACCTCACCATCGCCCCGAGTAGCAGCCGTGACAAGCTTACCTTCCTCATAACGAAGGCTTATCGCAAGCCCATCAATCTTAAGCTCCACAACATAATCATAGTCTTCACTGCCCAGTTGCTTACGAACGCGCTCATCAAACGCCCGCAATTCATCCGCGCTATACGTGTTATCCATACTCAACATCGCCACCGCGTGCCGCACAGTAGTAAAACCTTTGAGCGGCTGCCCGGAGACGCGCTGTGTCGGTGAGTCCGGAGTCAACAATTCAGGATGTGCCTGCTCTAACGCCTCGAGCTGGGCAAAGAGCTTATCATACTGTCGATCGCTGATCTCTGGCTGATTAACCACGTAGTATAGGTAATCGTGCCTTCGAATCTCACGTCGTAATTGCTCGATTTGTTTCTTAGCTTCTTTAGCCATACCAGCACAATTTATATCTGTTTCCACAGGTTTTGCAAGCCCCATAAACGATTAGCCCCAGCACGAACGGCTGCTCCTGTTAGTACAGCACTTACTCTCTCAAACTTGAGGCTGCAGCGACAGAGCCCTCAACGCACTGGGTAATCATAATTACACTATTTAACATTACTTATGTCAGTATGATGTATCGGCTTAATGTCCCCCAGTGTAGTACGACTCCACTCGCACCCAAGCCAGATCAAATCGTGCTACCTCCTTTGCGAAGTATATTATGATACAAAAACCCCGCCTTATACCAATCATAATGAATTTTTGCGCTCGTCATGGGAGTTGTGACATATGCTACGGATAAGTTTCTAACCAAGACAAACAGCCTGCCAAGACTCAAAAGCAGCAACCCGCAAATCCTTAAAGCGCCATTAATTTTTAGAAATGGTTTTGTTGTGTCATGTCGAGCGTAGTCGAGACATCTGCTTTGTGAGTGATTCTAATCCTATAAGCCGTCACCAAGGTCACGCCAATCAGGATTGCTCTGAGCAACCAATTGCAATTTCTTATCTCGCCTCCAGCGTTTAATCTGCTTTTCTCTCGCGATCGCACTAAAAACATCGCCGAACGACTCAACATAAACCAGCATGTCGATCTTATAGCAATGGGTAAAGCCTTCGATCAATCGTTCCTGTGCTGCCAGACTCTTCTGCGGATATTGCTGTTGAACCCTACATATAGAGTATGTGATTTGTTGGTCATTATGTAAACGTAATAGGTCTTCCTCTCAGACACGCCGTTATTATAGGCGAGATTAACCTGCGAAACCAGATTTCTCCGCTTCGCCCCGCCTCTGGCGAGCCTTCAGTCGAAATGACAACCGACCTTTTCAACAGAGCCTTTCTTATACAAAATAAAACTCGGTGAAGAATTTAAAGGGTTGTTTTACACGCCAACTTTTTTGTAATCAACTTTGTTAGCGTTATTTTAGGATGACCACTGCCCTCGCTCCTAAGGGCACGAGCAGAATCAGTCTGGTCCAATAAACACGGGCCATAAACCTAAATAAAAGCATGTAAATAGAAATACACCCGTATAGGTTAATCCTACGGTAAACAATGATGCTTTGAAATGCGGGCCAGATCTCGTCTGGTTAGATAGCGATGGTTTATAGAACTGACCGACCGCGCCTACGAAACGCTAATACAATCCGTTCAATCGCTGCGAATCAGCCGTTGAAGTAGGAGCAGCAGGTGTCATTCCGAACTCATTACTCTTGGGATTATAGATGAAGTTGCCTCTCAGACGAGTCGTTATGAAAATGTAATCGCCTCGAACTGCAAAAATAGCCTCGATTTTTTCTTTTCTGATTTGAGCAGCTCCCATCAGCAAAATCGCATTCCGCAGATCTGTCCCGAGTGCAAGAACCTGCTCATCTGAAAATCCGGCTCGTCGCATAATCTGCACGATATCGTCCGAATCAAGATCAGCCACATCCCGATTGCTAATCGGTACAACCTCAAACCGATTAAGCCCCGTCTGCTCAGGCCGTCGCCAACTGACCTTCGGCCAACCGATGTACGCGCAGCCTACGACACTAACGACAAGAAAAACCAGAAAAAGTACCAAAATGACTTTTCTAAAATATCCTGCTTTGCAACACATCACAACATCTGACCTCTCGTTCTCCTGCCAGCAATACGTCTCTATCACCTCCTTATACGCGTCAAGCTTTCCCGCAAGGTCGACCTGAATTCATCCCCTGCCGGTCCTGGTCCTGTCGGTGCAGTTGGTGCAATCGGAGCTTCATACGATGGTGGCGCTGATGGTCGTGCCAACTGCTTGTCTATCTCCCCCCTCTCGCGCACCAGCCGGGCCGTTACAAACACAGCAACTTCTTGAGTCGATTGGTCATGATCCATGTTACGGAACAACGCTCCCACAATAGGCAGCTTGCCAAGACCCGGAACTTCCTTGTACTTTTGACTCTCCTTGTTCTCCGTCAGACCTGCCAGAGCAACTGTCCCACCATCTTGGACGCGAACGGTATTCGTAGCTGTCCGTCGTGTCACGACGGGAAGGTCACTGCCTCTACCGCTTGGTATGCTGTTACTGACTTCCACAGACATATCCAGTGTTATGTCATTGTTATCACCGATGCGCGGTGTGATAGTTAGTGTCGTGCCGGATGTAATCGACTGAAGCTCTGCACGCGAATAGTACAAACCGCCTGCTTCCGGCGCGGTCATCATGTACCACTCCTCGGTCATGACCTGGATTTGCGCTTGCCGGCCGTCCAGAGCCAAAACTTGCGGGTTCGACATTATCTCTGCTTGTCCATTCTCCGAAAGAAGATTAAGTGTCAAGTCCAACGCGTTGGTGAATGCTTGATCGGGTGCGTAACCAATTTGAACGCCCCATGGCCACATACCATTAAATTGTTCATCTTCTGCACCACCTCCGTGAAATTCGGAACCGAAAGTCCCTGCCGTAATGTGTGGCCAGCTCCATTCCACACCAAGATTCAACAAATCACCACGTTCCATCACAACAATACGCGCATCCAGCATCACGTGACGTGGACGCTGATCAATCTGCTTAAGGTCCGCAACGATACGTCTGGCTAAATGAGGTGCTGCCGTAATAACTATAGTGTGTGTTTCCGTATCAGCGTGAACGTAGTTTCGAAACGCTGTAGATAAAAGTGTCATCGCTACGTTAGCCGGAACATAGTTCAGTTTCACACGCCGCGTCTCACTGACTGCGGAAAACGACGGTGCCTCAATGTCGCCCGAAGCAACTAGGTAATAATCCGCTGTCTTTATTACACCGTATGGTGTCCCGGCTAAGATCATCTCCAGTGCGGTCTCCAGCGGAACAGATTTCAAATCACATGTTACTAATCCGGTTACACTCTCTTCGACAATTATTGAGACATCAGCCTGCGATGCGATCGTCTGAATCGCCTCAGTCATATCCGTATCGACAAACACGTTGCTGATAGGTGAGTATACCAAATATGAATGTGGGATCTTTTTGACAGCGTAACCCGTGCCCCTGAGCACCTGTCGCAATGCATACTCAAGCGTCACATCCCTGAGCTGGCAAGTGACCGTTGTATCACGAACCGTATCATCAGCGTAAATGTTAATCCCGGATTGATGCGAAATCTCCTTCAGAGCCTCACGCAGGTCAACACCTACAAAGACGGCTCTAATAAGATGGCTCTTCTCTTGCTCAGGTATTCTCGGAACAAGCGGCTCTCCGGGAACCTTTGTAACAAGCCCCTCATCGGGAATCGTTGGTACAAGTAGTTCCGTAGCTCCTGGGACCACCGGCTCTGCCACCGAAGCCTCTCCTGAAAGCTGGTTATAACGCTGCTGCAATGTCCGTATCTGCTCTTCAAGACGCATCTTCTCGCGCTCGCTCTCATCCACCACAGGCCGCGTCGGTGTAATCGGTTGCCGCGGTACTATCGGACCAGGAACGATCGGCTCAATGTCGGTTGGCTCAATAGTCGGCTGCGGAGTGATTGGTGTAGTCGGCTTAGGGAGCGTCCTAGGAGCTACGGGAAGCCCATCCTTGTAGTTCTGCATAACATTTGTATAACTCTCGCTGGCCGGATCAAATGCGAAGCCTTCCTTTGTCGGCGAAATCTCACCGGTCCAACCGTAAGGTACCTTTATATTGTATTTGCCTTCAGCGTCAGTAGTAACAGACTGGCCACCAGGGGTTGCAGTTATTAACACACCTTGTATGCCTGTCCCGCCCGTAGCGATTGTACCTGAGATTGTGAACATAACCACGTGTGCGGTGTATCCCTGATTTGGCTGGTCTTGCTTAACGGGATCGTATCTTCTATTGGATGGCGTGAAAGTATAACCTTCCCTGCCCGGAGTAACCGTGCCGCGCCAACCATAATCGATTTTTAATTCATACTCACCGTTAGCATCAGTCGCAACCGAACCTCCACCTCCATCCGCCACCACAATTACATCCTGAACAGGTCCTTTGTCAGAGGTTATTCTACCCGAGACAGTTCGCTTCAAAATCTGCGCCGTGTAGCTCTCATTGGGCAAAACACTGGCGACGTCCTGATATAATTTGCTCGGCGGATCGAAGGTGTAGCCTTCCTTCTTTGGTGTAACAGTACCGCTCCAACCATAGTCCACCGTAGTGCTATAGGTCCCACCCGGGCCAGTAAGAACCCTCTGTGGCAGACCTTCCAATATCACACTGCTTATGTCGGTCGTACCCGAAATTGCAAAGGTAATCCGTGCCCCAGTGAAATTCTCATTTGTTTGGTCTTTGGTAACAGTGCCATATTCTTTGTTGAGTGGTATGAAGGTATAACCTTCTTTTTGGGGCGTAACAGTACCGCTCCAGCCATAATCGACTGTGGCCGAGTAAATACCTGCTTCATTGCTGATCGGCTCTCCAGGCAGACCTTGCATCACCACCTGCCCTATTCCGGTCGTACCCGCTATTGTCAACCTAATCAACTCTGCACTGTAGTTCTGATCGAGCTGATCCCCCGTGACTTTGGGATAGGTCTTACTGGGCGGATCGAAGGTATAACCGTTCACCATTGGCCTGACCGTACCGGTCCAGCCGTGATTAACAACGACACTGTAGTTGCCGCTGGCGTCCGTAACAGGGTCGTTTGGCAAACCCTTCATCACTACTCCTGCCATGCTGGCTGTACCAGATATAACATACTTCAGAGGGGTAGCGATGTAGCTCTGATTCGTCTGAGCACCAGAAACGTTATTATATGGCCTTTCAGGTGGATCGAACGTATATCCCTCTTTCTCCGGCTTAACCGTTCCTGTCCAACTGTATGTAATGACGGCGTTATAGGTGCCAGTACCATTCGTGACAGGATTACCTGGCAGACCTTTCATCACAACGCCATCCGTACCCGCTGAACCGGAAATGGTAAAGGTCAAAACGCTCGCAACGTAGTTCTGATTCGTTCGGTTGTTCTTGACTTGAGTATATGTTTGGCTGCTCGGCTTAAACGCATAACCTTGCTTCACTGGTGTGACCGTGCCGCTCCATCCGTAGTCGACGGTGGCCTGGTATACACCTGCTGCATTTGCAACCGGATCACCCGGCAGACCCTGCATGATCGCGCCCGCGCCTTCTATCCCCGTCGTACCCGAAATCGTAAAATTCTGCAGCGTCGCAGTGTAGTCTTGGGCTGCCTGATTGCTGGTGACCTTGGTGTATGTTCTGCGGACTGGCTCAAAGTTCCAGCCTTCCTTTTTGGGTGTAACCGTACCGCTCCAGCCGTGTTCAACAGTGGCACTGTAGAAGCCATTCTCGTCAGAAATAACCGGACCACCCGGCAACCCCAACCCTACCATCGTCACATCGCTTAATCCCACCGAACCACTGATAGAATAAGTTATCGGCTTTGCCTCAAAGGCAGCTTGGACCCTAGGATCTTCTGTGCAGAATAAAACTATACACAGGATTACCGCACCGCCCGATAAAACTCTACCGATATCTTTCCGTGCCATATAGCAACGTCCCTTTCTGTGGCCTTCAGACCGCTATTCTTGCGATTCTGCGGCTTTCTAACCTTGTATCGGCATCCCAGCATCTTTCTTTAGCGAAAACTCCTCTCCCGCTATCACCACCTTACTCCGAGTGCTTGCTCATATTCCTCCGTCCTGATGATTTCAACAACCCGTTGTTTGTCCTTAATAGAAACCCGAATTGGCAATTGTTGTAACTGCGTCTCATCAGGCGCATATTCCAGAGACGCCGCAAGACGATATGTACCTTCAGGAAAAGGCGCAAAATCAATCACGCCAGAGAAATCCCTCACTTCAAGTGGCAACATCAAGCCGCCTTTGTGGCTGCTAAGCGTAGCCCGTGCCATCGGCGCCCCAGCAGCAGTCGTCACCAGAGCACGACACCTCGGAGAGTAGTGGATTTCTCCAAAATTGCCGTACCTGGTCACTACAAGATACTTAGACGGTGCTACTGATGCCAAGTTGAGCATCATCGGATACGCCGAGGCTTTTGCATCGACACTATTGTTAACCACACAAATGGGAGCTCTTACCACACCAGCGTTCTGACCATCCGGATATGTGGCATGTAGGACCAGTAACGCATAGTAGGAGGGATGAACAGGTGCTGGATTCGGCATTTTTGCCGTTATCCTTATGCTCTGATGTCCCAGAATGCCCATCGTAAAATTCTGAGGAACTATTTCCAGCCAATCAACACAACTCAAATCCTCTCCCCTCAGCTCACCATAAGTAACACCCCTATGTGAAGCCGGCGTTGATAGAGCTGCCGTGACGTTGACCGCCTCATCGGAAGGGTTATACACTGTCAGAGCCGTCATTCGCGTAGCACCTGGCACGGTCGTTATAATAAGCTCGGTCGGCTCTATCTCAAGTAATGCGTCAGTCGCAACCTTCGTTACACTCGGGTCACCTGCGAACTCTATATCTTTATCAATAGTCTTGACGCGTCGTCCATCCACATATAATGCTCCAGACAACTTGTACTTACCCGGGGGTAGCACCCTGCCTATATCTTCTGTTAATTTCAATACCGACCCCGGAATTATGTTTACTGGCCTGAACTGCGCCACCGTAATCTCTCGCCAGTGCTCCTTAAGAAAAGCTCTCACCCTCACAAAACCATCTAAGCGAGAGTATGTACCCCCATTATTCTCTATACCCATAGTCAATATAGTCGTCGACGGAATGTCTCCGATCGCCTCCTGCAGCCCCATGTTTATATCTTTAAACTCAACCTGATGCCGCACAGGTCGATTTTGTATCTGAATAGTAACCGGCACCAGAAACTGCACAAGCACGGCAACATTCGCTTCTCCTCGGGGTGGCCGCACACCTGCAATGATACCCGCGGCATAGAATCCTCGTGTTCCGGGCGGTACTCGTATGTTCACCTTCACAGGAACGATCTGCATGGGACCAACCTCAACAGTCTCCGTCTCTAATTCTATCCATTGGCTGCACGAAGACAATTTGGATATATCGTACCCGGAATCTTGTTCGATTGTCCGCCATGAGCCATCCTCCCATTGGCTCAACTCCACCATGCTCATCTCCACTACTCCCGCCACATCACTGCTCCGGTTTTGAATCTCAATACTCGTTCGGATCCACTGGCTCGGTTGTGCGGTCAAATCCATCCTCATAGGTTGAACAATGAACTGCCCAAAAACCGGACCAGAAAACAAAAACGTTACTATAATAGTTCCGATAAGCAAACAAACATGATTGTAAGATTCTGTACACATCTCGTGGATATGATTCCCGACCGACCGAGAATCCATTCTACCATATCTATCTCTCATTCCTAACCCCTCAAAATCTTAGCTATCCAACATATAGTATCGAAATACGCATACTACAATCCCGATCAGCCCCTTATACATCCCCCCATAATTGATCTATATAGAGACTTCTTTCCAGGCCCATTTGCGGCTCAATACCTGAAATCAATTCTATCGCCTCTTGTCCGTGGCTATTAACGCTATCTTTCTGCCAATCCAGTGGCTCACTACCTTTTCGGCAATTTGACATCTGCACTTGTTCCAAATTCTCAAATTCCCATAGTGGCCCTTCGCGGTCAATGTTACATATTAAGGAGCTGCCACACTCATCCGCCCAGTTTCTCAGGTGAATTTACCTACGTTATCATAATTTAACATAAATGTCAAGAACATATTACCTAAGTTACTTATATTATCCGAACTTACGACAATTAAAAATAATGCCAGCCTTCCAACCACCAACGGCACCTCAAAGCATCGGAGAATCGCAGACCTAACTTCTGCTTTACAACACGCATTTGAGGTAGTGTTATACTGAACTTGCTGAGCAACTCAACGCCATCACTGTCTTGCCAGGCCGAAAGGCGAAGCATCTGCCCAATGCAAAATAAATTCCTCACTTAGCGCAGAATGATATCCCTTCTCTAACCTCTGAGGGACCACTATCCAACTAACAGCAATATCGGCGGATATCTCAGGTTTTCGCGAACCAAATAACAAATCCGCTTCTTTGCTATCCTCCGCCAACCAACGCATGCCACGTACATTCCAAACTTATTCACAATATGATGATTGATGATTCTTCAATTTTGCTGTGCTAATGCGGCTAAGTAATTATCTCATCCAGTCCTAAAACTATAGGGAGGAACGGACTTATCATCCATCCCTCCCTATGTTATCCTGCAATTGCAATTTTCGACAGTTATTAAAAGTTGTCACAAAACAAATGTCTGCTCCGCTACACAACTTCATAACTGCCCTCCATTGCTACACTAAGCGACTATTATGGATCTTCCCATGTGCAATCAAATCCTGGCTTTACCTGAACGACAGCCGTACCAACCTCGATGCCCTTGCCAAAATCGAGATGTACGATACTGACCTCGTCGTAAATCACACAGACTTCTCTCTCTTCTACACCCACGCAAAGCGTCTTGGGAACAAACGGATCCGGTTTAATCTCACAGGAGAATTTGCCACCCATCGCCTTGCTCGCATCGTTGTCCTTCACATAGCAGCCGAGAATCAGGTCAAAGTTGCTCTTAATCTGGATTGTGCAGCTTCCCTCATAAGTATCAAGGTCTTTTTGATCCAATTCGATTTTCAGCTTATCCTGGTCCAGGATTTCCACATACAGTCCAATATTCATAGTTATGGGAATTTCGCAAATATCCAGGAATTTGAACTCACATGGCCAACCAGTGGCCTTAATATGTCCTGCATAAGCTGGCATAGCTACTAACGCCAACAGGACAACACCAAGAATGCTCTTCTTTAACATTTTCGTCACCCTTTCTCAACTTGTGCCCCGCAACAGTCGATATTAATCTGCGGAGCTAACCCAATTTTTCTGGCCAGGCACGCACAAGCCTGAGCCACACACACACTTGCGGGCTTAACCTACTTCGCCGACTCCTGTGGACTGCCCGCCTTACCCACTTGAGTCGGGGCCCCTGACATGTCCGATTTCGACCTGCGATCTTCATTCCCTATTCAGTGATCAACAATCGTTATAATGCCCGAAGACTGGGCCTAATCCTCAGGGCAGGTCCCGCAAGCTTAAAAATGCTTGCGAGCCTTCTCAATTGCATCAACTACCTCCTTTCTCCCACGTCCTCTATGGGGCTGCTTGTCTCACAATACCTTCCTTTTTGTCACTGAGTAGTTTTGTACAAGTCAGCACAAAAATTTAACGGTAAGTCTGCTACTCCTCATCACCATCCTCTTATGGTCTCGTTGCCACAAGAAATGCAAGCGTTCCTTTATATTTACCAGCCGGATACTTAACGCCTCGCTTCAATTCGAACTCAATATCTACGGGTATGTCAACACCCTCTTTGGGTGTTGGCTTAAACGAGTTTGCTATCGGTACACGACGGCCATTAACTGGAACATTCACTCCATTTATTGCTATCGATATGTTCTCTGCTGGTATACTGTCGCCATCACGCGTACGCGTGAAACCCCCAAACGATACCGCGACATAGTGGGGACAGTTGGCGACAATGTGCGCTTCCAACTTGGCCGGCATTCTGGACGTGTCTAAACCCGGAAACGGCATCATTCCAAGATCGATCTCACCTGGCGTAACAGTTACGCTGGCAAAACTTCCTCTATTTAGTCCGCTCTGCCTGACAGGACTAACCGCGCTTGCAACTTCATTAAAACCAAAACAAGCCAATGCACAAATCACAACCAACTTCCTCATTTCTTTTCCCCCAAAAAAAACAATCAATCTTTTTTAACTTTTACTGCCTTAGCGTAGCTCAATTTCTCTCTGTTCAGTCCTTTGAGTAAAAAGCAATCCGTTTTGATCAGGTGTCCCCTGACTTATACCCCTTAGCTCTAACCACATGGTGCAATAAATGACTCGATAAAGTGAATTGGGAAACTCGTCTGTTCATTCAACCCTTCTCACTTTAGGTTACGCACCGCGACAGTCAGTGCTTCAAATTTTTATTACCCAATAAATAAAAGAACCGTACTGCGTCCTTATGCATTCACTAAAACACCCAAACTACCAAGTTCCGCGTTCTTTGTCAAGTAGATATTACGCATAACTTGTTTTTCTATCTTTTCCCATTTCTCGATATTTGCTATTTTATCTCTTTTGAAGTGAAATGTCAATAATCCTTTCAGCAAATTTACTTTTTTTCAAAATCCTCCCTTGATTATTTATTTTTATCCTCTCTATGAACCTTTAAAGACTGATCCCTCATTCTCAAAATTCGCTCTCCTTAGCAAATCTTAACCATAAGAAACCACCCAAATTTCCAGCCAAAAAATAAAGGTATTCTCACACAAGTCCTTGATGTAGCAGGAGATAAAAAAATCTAAATTTTTAATCGGCACTCGAACGATTGGCCAAAATGTCAAATTTTTGCTCGACAAACAACGGTCATTTACAAAGGTCCCGCTTTGGGTCGTGCTCCTAAAATAGCCAAAAATGGGGGCTAACACGTAAAATAAATTGTTTTTTTTAGGACTAGTATTTTAGCTAAAAGTGCAGATATCAGAAAAATTTTCGAACTCCGCGTATCCCGACTATTCCACTTGCAATATCCATAGCTTGCCTTCTGATAATAGACATTACAACGCGCAGCTTACATGGCTGTTTAATTTATCAGGAACTCCCCACATGGAAGGGTGGGGATGAGAGCAATATCCTGCCTAAGCTACCTTGAGGAAGTATTTAGACAACCATAGGCCCAATATCAGGTACAATAGTCGATTCATGCCCCAATTACTGCTTTCATTATTTCAAAATTTTTTAACAATAGCTTATCAGGGCGAGCTTTGCCGAATCTTAAAAGAGCCACACAGCCACACAAATGAAGGCGTGAGTATCTACTATGTCCCATAGAAACTAAATACTTTTTCTGCAGCAGTTCTTAGAATACAACCATGATGCAACGCTATCTAACATCTCAAAGTCTGCTATGACGAATTCGATGGTTAAGCTTAGGAATGGTTCGTCGCAACTCGGAGCTACCTTGATTTGGCGCAGAAATGTTTATGATTCGTATGACAAGTTAAATTCGTCTCTATAAATTTATCATGCACAAGCAGCAACATCGAAATCCTTAAATGTACAACGCACAAATCGTTTATGTCTTTTGGAAAACCGGAGACACCGTCGCTCGGCATGTCAACCTTGTCCATCGAGCCATAGGTGCACCGTTGATCGATCTGACGCAGCTTACACCTGGCATTTGTTTTGCTTAGATACCCCCTCTGTGTTGCTGACCGTACTTGTCGGCTATAGTTACGAAACCGCGCTGAACGATTACGCTTGACCGTCTTTCAGATGAGTATGTACGGTTATCTTTCCAATGCTGAACTTAATGAGGACTTCTCCTCGGGACAGAGTAATTATAGCTGCAGAACACTTTTCCCAACAAATTTATCATAATCTCGAACTACACTGCTACTTTATACCAATTGTTATATCTGAACGTTATGGTAATAGAACAACACCGATCAAAACGAATTTTTCTTTACACAGTTGCGGCATCTGATGTGACGATGAAGTATTTGATCTCTACACTTTGAAAGCATACTTATTTAGCTTCCTATCCACACCCTATATTTAGGCACCTTCCGGCTGGCAGCTTTTTCGCAGGTCTTATAAACCACATAAACTCCCCGAGTAGGACTCGAACCTACAACCTAGCGGTTAACAGGAAGCATTCGGAAAACTGCCGAAAAGCCCAAAAGTCTATTGTTTTCAGTATCTTAGCAAGTTTTTTGATTTTCGCAAGAGTTCGCATTCTTTCGCGTTTCTTCGCATCTTATCGCGGTATTTGAAGCGCAAAACGGTATAAAACGGTAGTTGCGTTTTGGCAGTATCTGGATGCTGTCTGTGGGATTGCGAAGAGATAG